>NZ_VJVX01000149.1:0-1990 GCF_008033685.1 Microbispora sp. CSR-4 | reverse complement strand
CGCCTACAACCCCCGCGATCCCAGCACGATTCACCACGTGGGCCTCTACATAGGCGAGGGGAAGATGGTCCATGCCCCACATACCGGCAGCCATGTGCAAATCGCACCGATGTCCCGAAGCGACTACGCCGGGGCCGTACGACCGTCTTTAAGAGGGCGATTTGATTTGAACTTCTCGTCCTAGCCTCGATCTTTCGCGCCCATCTGGTGGCTGGCTGAGCGGTTCGGCTGGAGTGTGAAATCGCGGTCGTGGTCAGCCTAGTGGCCCGGCTGTCGCGCCGGGTGGGCGGGGTTCCACGGGCCCGTAGGGGTGTCCTTCCTGGATTGTAGGGGCGGCTTTGTGCCGGCCAGGTCGGTGCCGGGAACGCCTCCTGGCCCTGGGCCGGCCAACTGCTCGCCGCCGTCACCCGGCTTCAGATGCGGTGATGCGCAGGCGTAGTCGTCCTCCGCCGCGGACCAGGCGGGCGGCGACGGCGAACAGGCGCAGCGTCAGCCGTTTCGGCTCATACCGGCGGGCCGGTCCGTCGCGGGCGAGCATCGCCAAGGTGATGTGGCGGTGCCGGGCGTCATAACGCCGGATTTGGTAGTGGTCCAGGCCGGTTCCGTTCTTGGCGGACTGGAAACACTCCTCGATCGCCCAGCGGGAGCCGGCGACGGCGATGAGATCCTCCAATGTGGTGCCGACTGGTGCACACAGGTAGTAGGCCAGCTCAAGCCCGCCCTTGGCGTTGGGGGTGAGGCTGTGCCGGACGAGTAGCCACCGCTGTTAGCCGGGCTCTGCCTCAAAGATCACCGTGGCGAGTGCCCAGTCATACAGGCACATACCTTTGGTGCCGTCGCCACAGGAACAGCGCTTCCACGCCTCGAGCGGAGCCTGGGCGGTCGCGGTACCGACTCGGATCCGTCCGCCCCGTCCTGCGCCGATCCGTTGGCTCTTGGGCACCGCCACCACATAGCTCAGGTGGTGCTCTTCTAGGAAGCGCCTGAACTTGTTGTCGGTTGCGTCCACGGGAGTGGTGTAAGAGTTTCCACTGGTAGAGGCGTGGCGTCGTGAAATGAGGACGGCCATCGCGTGATCCTTCGTGATTGCGAAGTCAAGATCGAAGGAGAACAAAGGCGATGGCCGTGAACGACAGTGTGGACCCTGCCGCCTGGCTGGCGGAGCAGATCCAGGCGCAGGATCCGGATCTGTTGCGATCCATGGTGAAGACCATGGCCCAGGCGTTGATGTCAGCCGAAGCCGACAACCTGTGCGGTGCCTCCTACGGAGAGCGCAGCAGCGAACGGACCAACTCCCGCAACGGCTACCGCAAGCGCGAGTGGGACACCCGCGCCGGCACCGTCGAGCTCGAGATACCCAAGCTGCGGCAGGGCTCCTACTTCCCCGACTGGCTGCTGGAACGCCGCCGGCGGGCCGAACAAGCCCTGATCAGCGTCGTGGCCACCTCGTATCTGCTGGGTGTGTCGACGCGGCGGGTGGACAAACTGGTCGAGCAACTGGGGATCGGCGGCATCTCCAAAAGCCAGGTCTCGGCCATGGCCAAGGTGCTCGATGAGCAGGTGGAGGCCTTCCGCACCCGGGCGTTGGACGGCGGCCCGTACACCTTCGTGTGGCTGGACGCCCTCACCCAGAAGGTCCGCGAGGGCGGGCGGACGGTCAACGTGCACGCCCTGGTCGCCACCGCGGTCAACGCCAACGGCCAGCGGGAGATCCTCGGCTTGGAGGTCACCTCACGCGAGGACGGCGCCGGCTGGCTGGCGTTCCTGCGCGGCCTGGTCGCCCGCGGCTTTTCCGGCGTTCAGATGGTCATCTCCGACGCCCACGCCGGGCTGGTGGAGGCCATCGGCGCCACCCTCCCCGGAGCCTCCTGGCAGCGCTGCCGGACCCACTGAAGCCGTAAAAGATCAACTTGTCGGTGTGTCGCGGTCGTTTGGCACTGCGGCGAGCAGATTTGCTGCAGTGCGGTATCGGATTGGCGCGTCGGGGGGA
>NZ_VJVX01000148.1:0-2107 GCF_008033685.1 Microbispora sp. CSR-4 | reverse complement strand
TCGTGCTCTGGGTAGCGATTGCAGGCCTCATCGCGACCGCCGTGGCGGTCGGGCTGGCGGGCCGTCGCGTGCTGTTCCTCTATCGGCTTGCCACCAGCGGCCAGCCGGCCCCGGAGCGGATCGAGTACGCCAAACAGCACGCCGGCGCCGAGATCAAGGCCCAGCTGGTGGAGGTCTTCGGCCAGCGCAAGCTGCTGAAGTGGACGCCGTCCGGCACCGCCCACTTCTTCGTCATGTGGGCGTTCTTCATCCTGCTGACCGTCTACATCGAGGCGTACGGCGCGATCATCCAGGGCGCGATCACCGGGCACTCGGACTTCCACATCCCGCTCATCGGGACCTGGCCGGTGCTGGGCTTCCTGCAGGACTTCATCGCGGTCGCCTGTCTGCTCGGGCTGGCCGCGTTCACGGCCATCCGGATCAAGAACTCGCCGAAGAAGCTCGGACGCGGCTCCCGGTTCTCCGGCTCGCACCTGGGCGGGGCCTGGCTGGTCCTGTTCATGATCTTCAACATCATCTGGACGCTGTTCCTCGCCCGGGGCGCGGCGGCGGCCAACGGCAACTTCCCCTATGAGTCCGGCGCGTTCGTCAGCCTGGCCATCGGGAAGGTGCTGCCGCACAGCGAGCTGCTGGAGCAGATCGCCTTGCTGCTGCACATCGGCTTCATGCTGGTGTTCCTGGTCATCGTGGTGAACAGCAAGCACCTGCACATCTTCACCGCGCCGCTGAACGTGCTGTTCTCCCGCCGTCCCGACGGGCTGGGCCCGGCCCAGCCGATGCGCAGCAACGGGAAGGTGCTCGACTTCGAGGAGGCCGACCCCGAGGTCGACGTGTTCGGCCGCGGCAAGATTACCGACACGACGTGGAAGGGCTTCCTCGACTTCTACACCTGCACCGAGTGCGGCCGCTGCCAGTCGCAGTGCCCGGCCTGGAACACCGACAAGCCGCTGTCGCCCAAGATGCTCATCCTCGACCAGCGCGACCACGCCTTCGCGATCGCGCCCTACCTGCTGGCCGGGGAGAAGGAGAAGGAGAGCTTCTCCGAGGACGTGCTGGCCCTGCTCGACAAGCCGCTGGTGGGCGAGGACGGGGTCATCCACCCCGACGTGCTGTGGTCGTGCACCAACTGCGGCGCGTGCGTCGAGCAGTGCCCGGTCGACATCGAGCACATCGACCACATCCTCGACATGCGCCGCTACCAGGTGATGATCGAGTCGTCGTTCCCGTCCGAGGCGGGCGTGATGCTCAAGAACCTGGAGAACAAGGGCAACCCGTGGGGCATGTCCGAGATGAAGCGGGCCGAGTGGATCGAGGAGTTGGCCACCTCCGTGGACGGACAACGCATCGAGGTCCCGATCATCGACGAGAAGATGCCCGACGACGTCGAGTATCTCTTCTGGGTCGGCTGCGCCGGCGCGCTGGAGGACCGGGCCAAGAAGACCACCAAGGCGGTCGCGGAGCTGCTGCACATCGCCGGGGTCAAGTTCGGCGTGCTCGGCCCGATGGAGGCGTGCACCGGTGACCCGGCCCGCCGCCTGGGCATGGAGTTCCTGTTCAACATGCTCGCCCAGCAGAACATCGAGACGCTCAACGAGGCCGGGGTCAAGAAGATCGTGGCCACCTGCCCCCACTGCTTCAACACCCTCGCCAACGAATACCCGCAGCTCGGCGGCACGTACGAGGTCGTGCACCACACCCAGCTGCTGGCGCATCTGGTGGAGGAGGGCCGCCTCACCCCGATCACCCCGATCGAGGAGAAGATCACCTACCACGACCCGTGCTTCCTGGGCCGGCACAACAAGGTGTACGCCCAGCCGCGCGACATCATGGCCAAGGTGCCGGGCGTCCAGACCCAGGAGATGCACCGCTGCAAGGATCGCGGATTCTGCTGTGGCGCCGGCGGCGCGCGCATGTGGATGGAGGAGCGAATCGGAAAGCGCATCAACACCGAGCGTGTCGACGAGGCGCTGACCACCGATCCCGACACCGTCTCCACCGCCTGCCCGTTCTGCCTCGTGATGCTCGGCGACGCGATCAACGAGAAGAAGAACGCCGGTCAGGCCAAGGAGTCGCTGGAGGTCGTGGACGTCGCCCAGCTCCTCATCAA
>NZ_VJVX01000147.1:0-2173 GCF_008033685.1 Microbispora sp. CSR-4 | reverse complement strand
AAGCCGTCAAGAAATAAGGCGTTGCTTCGTGATCTTCGGCTCGTTGAGATGGTATGGCGATCTCCAGCGAGGTCCGCGGCCAACTCGCGCGGAAATTCGAGGCATTACGCCCGCATCTGAACGAACGACAGCATCGGCTGGTGCTGGCGACCGAGGCGCGGCTGCTGGGACACGGTGGGGTGCGGGCTGTCGCTCAGGCCGCTGGGGTCAGCGAGACGACCGTCCGTAACGGCATCTTCGAGCTGGAAGAAGGCCGGAAGCCGCTTCCGGCAGGTCGTGTCCGACGATCCGGGGGTGGTCGCAAGCGTGTTGAAGACGACGATCCGGCCGTCCTGACGGCGCTGCTGGGGCTGGTGGAGCCGGATGAGCGCGGCGACCCGCAGTCCCCGCTGCGGTGGACGACCAAGTCGCTACGCCACCTGGCCGCCGAGCTGACCCGGCAAGGACACGGTGTATCGGCGCCCACGGTAGGACGATTGCTGAAGACGGCCGGGTTCAGCCTGCAAGCCAACGTCAAGACCCTCGAAGGCGCCCAGCACCCCGACCGTGACGCCCAGTTCCGCTATATCAACGAGCAGGTCAAAGCCCATCAGGCTGACGGCGAGCCGGTGATCAGCGTGGACACCAAGAAGCGGGAACAGCTGGGCCGGCTCCCGATGACCGGACGCGAGTGGCGCCCCAGGGGCGAGCCGATCGAGGTCGAAGACCACCACTTCTTCTTCTCCGGTCCGGACGTCGAGCAGGCGATCCCGTACGGGATCTACGACATCACGGCCAACACCGGCTGGGTGAACGTCGGTGTCGACCATGACACCTCGGTGTTCGCGGTGGAGTCCATCCGCCGCTGGTGGAAAGCGCGCGGCCGCCACGACTACCCGTCCGCCTCACGGCTACTGATCACTGCGGACGCGGGCGGCTCCAACGGTTACCGTTATCGGGTCTGGAAGAGCGAACTGGCCGCGTTGGCCGCCGAGACCGGGCTGGTGATCACGGTCTGTCACTTCCCGCCCGGCACCTCCAAATGGAACAAGATCGAGCACCGGCTGTTCTCCCACATCACCCTCAACTGGCGCGGCAGGCCCCTGACCAGTCATGACGTAGTGGTCAACACCATCGCTTCCACCCAGACCAGTACCGGACTGCGGGTGGAGGCGGTTTTGGACACCGGCGACTACCCGACCGGTGTCGCGATCAGCAAGGAGCGCTTCGCCGCCCTGCCCCTGGAACGACACGCCACCCACGGCACCTGGAACTACACCCTGCGCCCAGTAATGGCCGACGACCCGGCCACGTCCCAGCCGGTGAGCGAGGGCGACGGACCCGCGCAGCGGCGCCAGGCCATGCTGCTGCGTCTGGCCGATCCGCGGCTGACCGGCATGAGCACCCCTCAACTACGCCAGCTGGCCACCGCGCTCGCGCCTGCACAGGCCGCCCGCACCCAGGAACGGCACAGCCGGCAACGCGGCGGCCGAGCTCGGCGCGCCACCGGCAACCTCCGCGCCAAGCCCTTGTTCGACGCCGCCGCCCGCCTCCTGCTCACGCTCCTCTACCAGCGGCAGGTCTGTTCCATGAAGGTCCTGGCCGACCTTCTGGAGGTCACCGACGTCTGCATCGCCGACCTGGTGAAGGAGACCCGCAGAGTCTTGGAAGACCACGGCCACCACGCCGGAGCCGCTCAGGTCCGCTTCGCCAAACCCGCCGCTCTCCTCGGCTTCTTGGACACCGGCCAGCGCCCCGCACGAGCCGTGATCATCGATCAACTATCCCATCCGGTTCTGACCGGGATCAGCCGCGACGAACTCCGTCTCCTCATCCAGCGCCTCGCCGCAGCACAGGTCGCTCAAGGCGAGCGCCTCGGCTACCAGCGGCGGGGCGGGCACCGCCAGCCCGGGACCCGATCCGGCGTCTTCCCCCAGAAGATCAGCAACAGCGAACGGGTCGTGCTCACGATTCTCTACCAGCGGAAACTCTGCACGATGGATGTCCTGGCCGACGTTCTAGGCGATGTCAGCAGATCGTCCATCGGCAACGTCATCCGCGAAACCCGTCCCCTGCTCCAGCAAGCAGGCCACATTCCCCCCGACGCGCCAATCCGATACCGCACTGCAGCAAATCTGCTCGCCGCAGTGCCAAACGACCGCGACACACCGACAAGTTGATCTTTTACGGCTTC
>NZ_VJVX01000146.1:0-2308 GCF_008033685.1 Microbispora sp. CSR-4 | reverse complement strand
CAAACAACGGTTTCCCGACCGCCCGGACCGGGACTTCCTTCAACAGACTCGGCTCAACACACGGCGTATGGCCAACGGCCCGCCAGCTAGGCTCACCTGTAACGGCTGCCTCAAGCCTACCTCGAACACACCATCGAATCAAACCCTGACCTGGGCAAATATGGAGCCCCAGCCCGGCGATGCGAGGCAGTCCTCGATGCAACGTCCCGTCCAGAGACGGCTCGCAGAGGCTTCCGGGCTGTCGTCTCGGGCGTGCAGTTCAGGTGTACGGGCCGGGTGTGCAGGCCGGAAGGGTCAAGGGTCGCCGGCAACGCGGGCTCCGTGAAGGCTGGAAAGGCCGCGACCGGCACGAGGGCACCGCGACGGCCAGAAGCGTTGTGCCCGGAGATGATTCGCAGAGGCTTCCGGGCTGTCGTCGCGGCGTGCAGTCCAGGTGCGCGGTCCGGACGTGCAGGCCGGAAGGGTCGCCGGCAACGCGGGCTCCGTGAAGGCTGGAAAGGCCGCGACCGGCACGAGGGCACCGCGACGGCCAGAAGCGTTGTGCCCGGAGATGATTCGCAGAGGCTTCCGGGCTGTCGCCAGGGGCGTACGGTCCAGGTGCGCGGTCCGGGTGTGCAGGCCGGAAGGGGCACCGGCAACGCGGGCTCTGTGGGGGCCGGAGAGGTCACCTCCTAACAGGGGGCATGGTGAGCGGCCGGAAGGAGGTTGCGTCGGCTACGCGGGCTCCGTCAAGGCTGGGGAGGTCGCGCCGCGCACGGGGGGCGTTGACGGGCCGGAAGCGTTGTGCCCGATACCGGGCCCCGCGGGCATTCCGAGCTTGCGGAATGTGCACGGACGGAGCGGGCTCGGCGAGGACCGGAGATGCCTTCCGGAGCGGTCACCGACCGGCTCAAGACTCGCCAACACCCCACAGGCGTTTTCCGGCGCGGTACCGGACACCGCGATGCCGACCAGCGCGTGGCGGTTTACATCACACAGGATGCCAAGGCTCGGCGGTCACCATCCGACGGGGCCGAGGCGGTCGGTGAAGATTCCGCTCGGCCCGTCGGGGCCGATCATCGCGAGTCCGACGATCGAGTCGGTGCCCTCGGTGACCGTCAACTGACCGGTGTGGTTGTTCATGTCGGTGGCGGCGAACGTGTGGTTCGCGACCTCCCCGGGAGTGGTGGCGTTGAACTTGATCTCCGGGAGTGCCTGGGCGTACCGGACGGTGATCATGTTCAGCGCCGCCTTCGACGACGTGTAGGCGAGTTCGTGCATCTTCGAGATGGGCTGCTCCGGATCGGTCACGACCGCGAAGGACCCGGCGGCGCTCGACACCATCACCACCCGAGGGTTGTGCGCCGCCCGCAGCAAGGGAAGGAACGCGTTCGTGACCCTGATCGGTCCGTAGACGTTGACGTCGTAGACGGAATGGATCTCGTCCACCGTGGTCTCCGCGGGCGGAGTGACCATTCCCGGCGCGCCGGCGTTGTTGATCAGCACGTCCAGGTGGTCGGTGTGCTCGCGGACGAGCCGTACGGCACGGGCCACCGACGCGTCCGAGGTCACGTCCAGCGGGACCATGACCACGTCGACGCCGTCCGCGGCCAGCTTGCCTGCGGCCGCCCGTCCCCGGCTCTCGTCGCGCGAGCCGAGGAAGACCGTCCACCCCTCCGTACCGAGCCGGCGGGCCGCTTCGAGACCGAGGCCCTTGTTGCCACCGGTGACCAGCGCGAAGGTCCGCTCCGAGTTCGTCATTCGTCCTCACTCCTGTGGAGTCGCGTGCCGCCCGGCTTGTCCGGGCGGCGTCCTGACGAACACGAGATGCCGGTGCCCCGCCGCCTGTGACAGCTCGGGTCGTGTGACGTACACCACCTGTCGCCGCGGTCACAGAACGCCGAGGATAGGCGTCTTGTGCGTGTAAGGCGCAGGCGAGTGCGATCGGGGAGGAGCCGTGATGGGCGAGGGACAGGTGGGCGCGGGCGAGCCGTACGCGCATGGGGAAACCGTGGACCCGGCCACCGCGGCCTTCGTCGCCCATCGCAACCTGCTGTTCACCGTGGCCTACGAGATGCTCGGCTCGGCCGCCGACGCCGAAGACGTCCTCCAGGAAACGTGGCTGCGCTGGGCGGACGTCGATCTCGGGACGGTGCGGGATCAACGCGCCTATCTGGTGCGGATCGTCACCCGGCAGGCGCTGATGCGGCTGCGCGCGCTCGGCCGACGTAGGGAGTCGTACGTCGGGCCGTGGTTGCCCGAGCCGTTGCTGACCGCGCCGGATGTGGCCGAGGACGTGGAGCTGGCCGAGAGCGTGTCGATGGCGATG
>NZ_VJVX01000145.1:0-2312 GCF_008033685.1 Microbispora sp. CSR-4 | reverse complement strand
GCGCGGCCCGTGGAACGGCCTGGACGACGTCGAGATCGCCACCATGGAATGGGTCGACTGGTACAACAACCGGCGCCTCCACAGCGCCTGCAACGACCTCCCACCAGCCGAATTCGAGACCCACTACCGAACACAAACCGCCACGGCTATCCTCACCCCAGCCAGCTAACCCGGCCTCCACGAAACTCGGCGCGGTTCACCCTGTCCGACCCGTTGACCCGGTCAAAATCGGCAAGAACGAGACCTCCCGGCGAGTGACCTACCAGCCGGCCGCACGGACGGCGAGCGCGGGATATGTGCGGGATGATCTTTCTTAGCCGCCGCATCGTCTGATGCTGAATGGCAGGTCAGCGTTGGTATGGGCGGAGTAACCGTAGTGCTCTTGAAAACCGCTAGGCCGGGTGACCGGTCTCGTGGGTTCGAATCCCACGCTCTCCGCTCTCGTGATGTCGCAAGACATCGGAAACCCTCGAACCTACGGGTTCGGGGGTTTCTTTGTGTACTGGGGTTGGTAGTCGCGGGTGGGATCGATGGTCAGCTCGCGGAGGAGCTGCCGGGTGGTGGCGTTGACCACGCGGACGTGGAGATCGTCGACGAGCAGGATGACGTGGGTTCGGGCGTGGGTTCGTCCGATGCCGATGTGGTGGAGCCGGCCGCTGATCCGCAGGGTGACGACGCCGGTGTGGTCGACGCGGTCGTGGCGGACCCGGGTATGGGTGTCGCCGTCGCGGGTGCCGGATGGTTGGGCCTTGGGCCGGGTGCTGTAGGCCGTGGCGGGGGGGGCCCGGTGTGGCAGCGACCGGTGGGTGCGGGGTGGTTGTAGGCGTCGGTGAAGCGGTCGATGAGGGTTTGTAAGCCGGTGATCGTAGTGGGCTGATCGGGCTGGGCGCGCAGCCATTTTTTCATGGTCTGCTGGAAGCGTTCGGGCCCGCTGTGGTGCGCGCGAGGTGGCGTCAATCCATCCAGGTAACGCGAACGATCAGCACAAGGCGCAGATGCTCCGCAACGATGAAGTTGAGGAAGCCGCGGCCGCCGTACAGATCGAGTGTCCGAAGGCCTCCACCATGCAACGGGCCTCTACCGGCATGGACCGCATCCCTTCCGAGGATTGCGAGTTGGTCGGCAAGCCGCTCGACCTCGAGGATGACGGTCGGGGGAAACCCGGCAATGACATGCTCGGCGTCGGGGTTGTACTCCCAGGTCCAGGCGTCAGTCACCAACTGCCTCTTGGCGTGCGGACGCTGTGATCTCGTTGATCTCGGCCAGGGCTCTGTCCAGTTTGGTCCTGTCGGTCGCGGCGGCGACTTCCGTCTCCAACGCGCGGAGGCGGGCCGCTAGGGCGGGACGACGGTGTATCGCCACGAACTCACCCCACTGCTGTATGAAGTTCTGCAGAGGTGCCACGGTGCTCTGGCGCGCCGCCTGCTCTGTCGCCTGATCGAGGTGGTCGACGAACTGGTTGAGATATGCGGGAGCGATCTGGGCGACTGCTGCCCTGAGGGCGGCGGTGGTAAGTGGCGGGCGGGGGATCAGTGCCTCGTTGTCTTGATGCGGGGGGGGCATCGTTGACCTCCAAGCTGTTACGCCTGCACGCTACCGCCATGACGGAACCCTTCGCACCCTGAAACCGCAGGTCAAAGGTCCGACATGGGTGGGGCCGACTTCCTACGACCGCGGCTGGCGGATTCGGTTGCGCCTCGTCGTCAGAATAGACCTCTGCCGGCTGACGAGCCCGCCTCCAGCTCCGGCGTCGGCTTCAGCGTGCCGTCGGACGATCGACAACCCTGGAGCACCAATGATCAGTAGTGGTGGCTCACTTTCGGTAGAGCCAAGATCTTCCCCTCTGACACGTACTGGCCTATGGTCTGCCATGGCGGACGATCAGCTTGGGTCAGTTCCCCGCCCAGGGACCGCTGGCCTGCCGTCCGTTCCACGAGCATCAGCTTTGGTGGACAGCCTGCGACGGCTGGGGCCTGAAGGCCGAGGGGCGGGGCCAGCGAGGCGCCACCTTCGCCTCACATCTCGATCAGACGTATTCAAAAAGGTAGGGGCAGAGAGGCTTGATCACGACCAAGCCGGGCAAGGGCTCAATCGTCAGTCCATCCAACGAGATAGACGACTAGATACGGGACAGGCCGGCCCGTCGCGTTTCAACCCTCCATGCACTCCGTGATGCGGGCTGCGAGCTCGCCGAACGTCACGGAACTCGGGGTTGAACCACTCCGACTTTCGTGGAGGCCCTGAAGCCAGCATCATCTGCTGGCGGAAGGGAGAATCACGTCACGATGCCAGCCCCGAGGAAGTATCCCCAA
>NZ_VJVX01000144.1:0-2522 GCF_008033685.1 Microbispora sp. CSR-4 | reverse complement strand
GCAGCACGATAGAACAGCACCCGAAGCTCCTGGCGATGACGGTGATGGTTGTGGTGATCAACCCGTCTACCAGGAGCTTCGCCACATCATGAGGAAAACCCGAGCATCGCGATCATGCTGTGACCGGCTTAGCCGCCCGGCGGATGAAAAACGTTCACTGTTCGATTCGTTCAGGCTGATGAAGTGTAATTAGATGAGGCGCCTAATCAATCGAATAAGAATCAGACCGGCCTGCTATACGCGGGCCGGGCTTGTGGCATGAGAGCAGGTCCCGGCCCGCGCTGCGGCCCCAAGCATCCACACTCAAACCTATGGCAAAGAGGCGAGAGCAGAGAGCGCTTCGCCTCATCAGCGAAGAGCTCTCTGCTCTTTCATAAAGAGGATTGCGTTCGCGACATCCCCCCTAGTGGCGCCCTAGTTCTAGTAAATCGTCGCGGACGTCGCGGTAGCCAGTCCACTCAGAACGACTGTTGTGCCGGGCCCCCGCTTGCCTGTGCTGTGACTTACGCCGCCGTAGATCCACGTTCCTGACGCGGTGTAACTGCCCGTCCTGAACGAGGAGCGATACGGCCAACTCCCTGTGAGCGTTCCAGGAGTTCCGAAGAACCCCTGATCCGCATACGGTGTCTGCCCGGACTTCCAGCAAACATCGCTGGACTGGCAGATGTTGTCATTGCTGATGTCTGGGCTTACAGGTGCTTCCACCTTCTTGATACTGAGGACCTGACCTGTGGCGACGTCCATCGTGATGACCGTCTCCACCGTAGGCGAAGCGGATGGTGTCGCCGAAGCACCGGACGGCGCAGCGAGAACCGCACTCAGCCCCATCGCCACGGCGAGGGGCACGCGAAGCTGCTTGATTCCTGCGCGCGGAAAACGCATCGATCCTCCTGCTTGAGGGGTTCCTGACAGCAGAAGATCTATATGCCTTAACCGCTCATGTCAAGATATGTCGGTTTTCCACCATCCGAATACCGGGAAGCTATCGCCCCGATAAGATTCGGCGTAGTCGATCCGAGGTTGATGATTAGTAACGGATATAACACTTCCTGTAGCCGCGTCCACTGTGACATAGGTCTGACCGGGGTCCCTCGGCAGGGTGTGCATATCTGCCGAGGCTCTTGCCGACATGCCAACTATGGCGGATACGGCGACTGCCAGGAGGACCGTAGACCTTCTACTGGCAGCTTTGGAGTTCTTCACTGCTCTCCTCGCTTTTGGGTATCGGTGACGGCTTGACGGGTGGTGCGAGAAGCAGCGTAGCGAGAACTAGGCGTGAAGACTGCACCTGCCGCTCGGTCACGGGCCTAGAAGCCCTAGCACTACAGCCGGGTTTTGTGATTTACAGTTCTGGGTCATGTCGGACGAGCTGACCGCGACCTTCAGGAGTGAGTGGCCGGGCTGGATGTGTTGTTCGGGCGGGTGGAGCCGCGCAGGCAGGCGGGGGCGTATCTGACTGGTTTGCTGGCTCCGATTGAGCGCAAGAACGGCTGGCAACTGGCGGACGCGGCCGGGACGCGGCTCCTGCTCGCATGCAGCGCTGTTGAACAGCGCCCACGGGGATCCCCGGCAGGTGGGGGTTGACCTGCGCGATTACGTGATGGGCAACCTCGGTCGCCGCGATGCTGTACTGATCGTGATGACACCGGCTTCCTGAAGGAGGGCGGCGAGTCAGCCGGGGTGCAGCGCCAGTACTCCGGCACGGCGGGCCGGATCGAGAACTGCCAGCTTGGCGTGTTCCTCGCCTACGCCTCCCCACTGGGCAGGACGCTGATCGACACCGAGCTGTATCTGCCGAAGTCCTGGACTTAAGACAGGGAGCGGTGCATCCGGGCCGGAATCGGCGAGGAGGTGGAGTTCGCCACTAAGCCGGTGCTCGCCCGGACGCTGCTGGCCCGAGCCGTGAAGGTGGGCGTGCCGGCCTCCTGGGTGAGCGCTGATGAGGCCTATGGCATGGACAACAAGGTCACGTCCACGGAGGTGGTGTACGAGCCTGCCACCGCGTGATCCGTTTTTGCAGGTTAAGCGGTGAGGGTGCCGGGGAGCTGTTCCTGGTCCGGTGTGTCGCCGCGGATCACGCGGAGGCGGGCTTTGGCCAGCACGTCCAGGCCCATGTAGCGGCGGGCTTCGGTCCATTCGTCGGTCTGCTCGGCGAGTACGGCGCCGACGAGCCGGATGATGGCGGCGCGGTCGGGGAAGATGCCCACGACGTCGGTGCGGCGGCGGATCTCCTTGTTCAGCCGCTCTTGAGGGTTGTTGGACCAGACCTGTTTCCAGATCTCCCTGGGGAACTGGGCGAAGGCCAGCAGGTCGTCGCGAGCGGCGTCGAGGTGGTCGGCGGCGGCCGGGTACTTGGCCGCCAGGGCGTCGATGCCCCAGCGGTGCTGTGCGCGTACCTGCTCGGCGGTCGGCTGGTCGAAGATGAGGTTGTCCCGTAGCTCGTAGAACTTGAAGTGGCGGTCCCCGCCTCGGGCCCTACCTGGTGGTAGGTCTCGAGCAATCGCCAAATCACTCCGAGTAAG
>NZ_VJVX01000143.1:0-2663 GCF_008033685.1 Microbispora sp. CSR-4 | reverse complement strand
GAGCACGGGTGTGCCTTCCCGACCGACGTTGGCGCGTCGGTCATGCATGAGACCTACATGATCATCGGGAAGGTACACCCCTTCCCTGAAGATCCACAGGTTCTAAGCATTGCTCAGGCAGGAATCCCCCATGGCCTATGCCGATCGGATCTCTCCCGTTCTCCGTGCCGCGTTCGAGCTTCTACGTGAAGCCGGACGGCCACTGCGGCCCGAAGAAGTTCGCAAGGAAGTCGAAAGCAGAGTGACGATTCCTGCGGAGCTCCGGGGGCCCAACGCCCACGGCCAGGCGCGGTGGTGGGCGCAACTGGGCTTTCGCACGGGCGAGGCCGCATCGATCGGCTGGATGACCAAGCGGAACGGCTGGGCGATCACCCAAGCGGGAATCCGCGCGCTCGATGACTTCGAGGGCACCGAACTCTATCGGGAATTGGTGCGCCAATACCGCGCGAGACGATTGCCGCCGAGGCCACATGACCGTCCCGGGACCACGCCTCCGCCTGATCCGATTCCTGCCGCCTTCGAGCAGTTTCAGCAGAACCTCGAGTATGCCCGCCAACTCGTGGACGGGGGCCGCAACCTGGAACGACTCGCGGTCGGCTCCTTCGACGTCACCGACCTCTACCGCGCGGCCTGGACCCAAGCCGTGGCGGCCCTCGACCACTGGGTCACACGCGAGATCGTCGACCGGGCCCTTGCTCTGGCCCTGAACCCGGAAGCGCGCCGTCCTCCCAAGTTCAGCAATCTGAGCATCCCCGTCGAGCTGTTCGAGAGGATTCACCATCACGACGAACCTCTCGGGGAGACCTTCGGCGCCCACCTGGAGAAGCATTTCTCCTTCATGACCTTTCAGAATCCAGAGAAGATCAAGGAAGGGTTCGCGTACGTCAGCACGGTGAACCTCTGGGTGAAGGTCGCCGAGGTCCTGACCGCACAGGACGCCAGGAGTCCGATCACCGCGGACGGCGTCCGTACGAGGCTACGGGAGATCGCCTGGCGCAGGAACAACATCGCCCACACCGCTGACCACGACCCGCAACGTCCCGGGCGGAAGGCCCCGATCACCGCCGCCGAGGCGGAGGCGACCATCGAGTGGCTCGAAGCAATGGCCATCGCCATTCAGCAAGCCCTCGGAGATCCCCTCCCTGCCATGACCCCCGACGCCGCGGATGAACTGCGAGCCGCCCCTGTGACCGCCGAGGCGGAACCGGCCACAGGCCCCCGGGGAAAGCGCACGTGGGACGAGCCGAGCTTCCTCCAGGCCGTGGAGGAGTACTGCCCCGCCGGGGTGCGCGACACGCTGCTGGCCGTCTACCGTCACGCCGAGAGCCACCCGTCCTTCCA
Source organism: Microbispora sp. CSR-4 (assembly GCF_008033685.1). NCBI lineage: Bacteria > Bacillati > Actinomycetota > Actinomycetes > Streptosporangiales > Streptosporangiaceae > Microbispora > Microbispora sp. CSR-4. Next base: position 1,322 of record NZ_VJVX01000143.1, on the reverse strand, counting down.
CGAGTACTACTTCGGCGAAGGCGAGTACCCCTCGGTCACCGCATGGTTCAACCTCGGCTCCGACAAGGCCTCCGTGTGGAGCATCTATACAGGGCCGGCCAAGTCGGTCCTGGCCGTCAACTTCGGGTCCGTACGCAATCACGGCGCTTCACGAGAACGTATGACACGGCTCGCCGAGAGGCTCGGTGTCCTTCCGGGATCGGCCCGTCTCCGCGACCAGCTCGAATCCGCCGACTACGGCAAGTACCCGTCGCTCCAGCCGGATGCCCTCGCACGTCCGGAGGCCCGGGAGGTCATCATCACGGCGCTGAACGAGTTCCTGACCGGCGAAACGCCCCACTGACCATGCCGAACAGCAACAAACGGCAGGGCTGACAGCAGCGGGTGGTGGTCAACGCCACGGCATTCGCGGCGGCGCTGGCAGAAGAGATCGCTCCCGAGGACCGGGGCGGTGGTTGGCTGACGAGAAGCTCGGCGGCGAAAGGATTCGCCATGCCCGAGCACGGGGCGACGTACAACATCGCACGTGACAACGCCCGGGTCGGTGTCCAGGCCGGAGCCGTTCAGGGCGACGTTCGGCTCGGCATGGAACCTGATCGGCCGGCCGACCTGGTGGAGGCGCTCGCCGGGTTCGGCTCTCAGCTCGGGCGCGCGTGGGAGGACGGTCGTCTCGCCGAGGACACCTACATCGCGGCTCGGGCGGAGCTCGGTGCGGCCGAGGAGGCCCTGCAGACGGAGGCCCTGCAGGGCAAGGGCAGGCTGCCCCTGGCGCTCGAGAAGCTCCGCGGGTTGATCCGCGGCGTCGGCGAGCGGGCTGATCCGCCATCCGGCGGCCGAAGTGGCGCGCCGATGGAACAGCCGATGGAACAACGGCACGCTGTGAAGCGACCGTCAGCAACTGGCCGCTCCCCTGCACACGCTTCTTCCTTGAACGGTCTTCCTTGAGTGGTTTCTCCCTTGAACGGTGCCGGTGGCGAGGGGTCGTCAAAAGGGTGGTGTCTCGAGGTCGCGTTGGATGAGTGTTCCTCCCGATTCGTCGTCCTTTGATCTGCTGTCGTCGTGTTCCTTTGCGCCGGGGCTGCCCGCGCCTGCTGCGTGCGTCGCGTGCCTACGGGTTGGTTGTGCCGGGGCTTCTGCGGGGGTTTGTGCCGTTGGGGATGGGGGAGGGCATGGTGGGGCCATGATCGTGTCTGGTGCTCCGGGGAGGTCGCCGGGCAGGCGTCCGGGTGGGGCGTCGGGCCAGGTGCGGGGCTGGGGGTCGGGGACGGGCTGGATGATCTTCGGGAGTGGGCTGCGGTAGGGGTGTCCGAGTGGGCTGGTCC
>NZ_VJVX01000142.1:2823-5539 GCF_008033685.1 Microbispora sp. CSR-4 | reverse complement strand
CTCCTCCGCGCTGCGTGCGCCGATCAGGATGGTGGTGACGGCGGGGTGGCGGTGGGGGAAGCGCAGGGCGGCGGCGGGGAGCGGCACGCCGTGGGAGGCGCAGATGCGTCCCAGCTCTCGTGCGCGTTCGACGACGGCGGGTGGGGCGGCGTCGTAGTCGTAGGTGGCGCCTCCGGCGAGGATGCCGCTGTTGAACACCCCACCGGCGATCACGGCCACGCCGCGCCGCTGGCATTCGGGCAGCAGTTCCTCGGCGGCGGAGCGGTCGAGCAACGTGTAGCGTCCCGCGACCAGCACGGCGTCCAGGTCGGTCTCCCGCACGAACCGGGTCAGCATCGGCGCCTGGTTCATCCCGGCGCCGATCGCGCCGATCACCCCCTGGTCGCGCAGCTCGGCCAGCGCCGGGTAGGCCTGACCGGCGGCCTGCTCCCAGTAGTCGTCGGGGTCATGGATGAACACCAGATCGAAACGGTCGAGCCCGGTCCGTTTCAAGCTGTCGTCCAGCGAGCGCAGCACCCCCTCGCGGCTGTAGTCCCGCACCCGCACGAACCCGGTCCGGCCGACGAAGCCCTCCTCCTCGCCCCGGCCCGGCACCAGCACCCGGCCGATCTTCGTCGACACCACCGCCTGCCCGGCCGCGTCAGCGGGCAGGCCACGCAGGAAACACCCCAGACGCTCCTCGGCCAGCCCGCTGCCGTAATGCGGCGCGGTGTCGAAGTAACGGATCCCCGCCTGCCAGGCGGCATCCAGCGCGTGCTCGGCCTGCTCGTCGCTCACCGGCGCGAACAACCCGCCCAAGGGGGCCGTGCCCAGCCCGTACCGCCCCAGCCTGCCCGCCAGAACACCGGCCGCACACCCCGTCCCAGACACCCTTTCCGCCCCGGGCATCGATTCCCCTCCCGGCATCGGCCCTGCCCCCGCCCCAGACACCGATCCCGCCCCAGGCATCGGCCCTGCCCCGGGCATCGGCCCTGCCCCGGGCGTGGATTCCGGTCCCGGCCCTGGCCCCGGGGTGGGCCGGGTGTCGTCGGCGGTCATGATGTCACCGGCCGCAGGCGCAGACCGGACATCCCGCCGTCCACCGGCAACTCGATCCCGGTGGTCGACCCCGCCCGCGGGCTGGCCAGATACGCCACCGCATGCGCGACCTCCTCCGGCGCCACCAGACGCCCGTGCGGCTGCCGGGCCGCCAACGCCACCCGCTCGGCCTGCGGATCCGGCGCGGCATCCACCAACCGCCCGACCCACGGAGTGTCCACCGTGCCCGGCGTCACACAGTTGACCCGGATGCCCTCACCAAGGTGATCGGCCGCCATCGCCCGCGTCAACGCCAGCACCGCCCCCTTGGACGCCGAATACAACGCCCGCTGCGGCAACCCCGCCGTCGCCGCGATCGAACACGTATTGACGACCGCCGCATACGGCGACTCACGCAGATACGGCAGCGCCGCCCGGGTCACCCGCGCGACCCCCACCACGTTCACATCCAGCACCCGCAACCACTCGGCATCATCGTTGCCGGCCACCGAGCCCTGCGCCCCGATACCCGCGTTGTTCACCAGCACATCGATCCGCCCGACCCGCCCGGCCACCGCCGCGACCGCCCCCCGCACCGCCCCGTCGTCGGTCACATCACAGACGAACTCGGTGCCCTTCACATCCAGCACCGCGACCCGGGCGCCGCGCGCGGACAGCTCCTCGGCCACCGCCCGGCCGATGCCCGACGCCCCACCGGTGACCACCGCCACCAACCCGTCGAACTCCCCGCTCATGCCACCCCCACGCCTCGCAGCCGGGGGCCGCATGAACCGAACACGCCGCGCCCGCCGCTCCGCCCACCGGTTCGCCCACCGGTTCGCTCGTTCATGCCTGGCCCACCCGCTGGCGCTGACGGCCCAGACCGTCGATCTCCAGCTCCACCACATCACCCTTGCGCAGATAGGCCTGCGGGCCACGCCCCAGCGCCACCCCCGCCGGAGTCCCGGTGTTCACCACATCACCCGCCTCCAGCACCATGAACTGGCTCAAATACCAGATCACGTGATACACCCCGAAGATCTGGTTCTTGGTGTTGCCGTTCTGCCGCAACCGGCCGTTGACCCACAACCGCAACCCCAGCGCCTGCGGATCACCCACCTCATCCGCCGTCACCAGCCACGGCCCCAGCGGATTGAACGTCTCACACGACTTGCCCTTGTCCCACTGACCCCCACGCTCGTTCTGGAACTCCCGCTCCGACACATCATTGGCGATCGCATACCCCGCGATCACCCCCGCCGCGTCCTTCGGAGAATCCAGATAACGAGCGGTGCGACCCACAACCACCGCCAGCTCGACCTCGTAATCGGTCTTCACACTCCGGCGCGGCACCAGCACCTCGTCATCCGGGCCGACCACCGTGTTGGACGCCTTCATGAACACCACCGGCTCACCCGGGATCGGCGCCCCCGTCTCCTCCGCATGATCGGAATAGTTCAACCCGATACACACCACCTTGCCCGGCCGGGCCACCGGCGCCCCCACCCGCTCGAACGGCCCCGCCTCCGGCAACCGGCCCTCCGCCAGCGCCACCCGCACCCGCTCGATACCGCCCCCCGCAAGGAACACACCGTCGATATCACCCGTCACCGACGACACATCCAGCACCCGCCCGTCCGGCGCGAGCACACACGGCCGCTCCTCACCCACCGGACCCACCCGCAACAGCTTCACGATC
>NZ_VJVX01000142.1:0-2791 GCF_008033685.1 Microbispora sp. CSR-4 | reverse complement strand
TGCGATGTAGCCCGAGCAAGACCGGCCACCTGGTCAAAGCCATCGCGGTCCTTCAGAACCATCGGGTAGCACACGCCTCCCGAGGATGAAATTGGCTCAGTAGGGCTTTCCTCGGCATGGACGACCAGGCCCGGGTAGACACGCGGACAAATCTCGGACGCCAAAAACAGACGTGGAGCCTCCGGTAGAAGGGGTCTCACCACAAGATCCTCATACCGAGAAGGCTCCACGTGATCGCCTATCCTGCCACGCTCGACGTCCCCCGTGAACTGCTCGGCTACGTCGGCCGCCTGCTCTACCGGGAGCGCCGCCGCCGCGGCACACCGAAGAACTCCCGGCGCCTGACCTGCTTCCATCAAGCCCTGTTCGCCCTGGCCTGGTTCCGCTCCAAGCCCAACATCCGCCTGCACGGCATCGCATTCGGGCTATCCCAGGCCACCGCCTACCGCTACCTGCACGAGGCCATCGACGTCCTATCCACCCAGGCCCCCGACCTCCACCAAGCACTGGACCGCGCCGTCGCCGCCGGCGTCCCCCACCTCATCCTCGACGGCAAGATCTTCAACACCGATCGGTGCCGCATCAAGACCACCAGCGTGAAAGGCGAAACCATCGACGCCTGGTTCTCCGGCAAAACCAGCGACTTCGGGGAAAACGTCCGAGCACTGTGCGAACCCGACGGTTTCCCCATCCGGACCAGCCACGTCGAACCCGGCGGAGCCGCCGACATCGAAGCCGCCCGCCGCCACGTCCTGCCCGCCGTCCACCGCTACGCCACGACCATGCCCGTCATAGCCGGCCCCGGCTACCAAGGCGCAGGTGCTCGTACACTTCGAACACCGCCGGATCAGCTGAATTCAATGAGAAAACGTCAATGCAGCCGGGGCATTGCGCGTGTGGCGTGTTTTGCAACAGGACGCAAAGATGGTGACCCCCTAATGCGAACGAGTCTAGAGACGATGTGCTGCAGTGGCCACACCCACAGCGGCGCTCTATCTATTTTATGATCTTGGCGTTAGGCTGGGTGCTGCCGGACGATGAAGGCGAGGTCGAGGCGCGATGACCCTTCGAGAGACCAGAATCTTCGACATCTCCCATCCCGGAAGATCGCACCACCGGAATCAGCGCTAGATATGCACCATAGCCTATTATTCCACCCAAGGTATTCAAGAGAATGTCGTCAATATCGAAGATCTTATAGGTATAACCGATCGCGCGAGATACGGCAAATTGTGTTAGCTCTATACCCAGGGAAACGATAAGTGCGATAAGCATCAGGCGGCGGATACTTCTAACTTTCCACACCGTGGGCACTAGATAGCCAAGCGGTAGCAAAAGCAGGACATTGCCAACAATTTGCCTCGCTGCTACTTCCGAACTTTCGCGCCCTATTAGCTGAATGAGCCCCTGGATGGGTATCAGGTTATTTTGGGGCGAGTCACTCAGCCGGAGATCATGTAGCAGCGCCGGTTGAAATGGCAACGGAAACAGCGTCACATTCAGTGCTAGGAGTGAATATCCTACCAGCGCGATGGCTCCGAGCAGTCGCAGCTTTGATGGATGGATCTTTGCATTCCAGACTACAAGGAAAACGACAAGTATTGGGATTGCGAAAAGAAGAACGGTTCCCCTAAGCATCTTTCCTCCTGGATACCAACCCTTGTGATGGCTGGCATGGTTGGCATGTTCAGGTGCCGCCGACTGCCGGCGCTGCCTGTGACCAGAAGCACCCGGCCAACAGGGGCCGAACCCGTAAGGTCAGGTAACGGGTCCGGCCCACTTGCGGCGCGACTGCGGTGAATGCTGCTAGCTGGCAGACATTACGACATTACTGCTCGACAGCGTGCGCCCATCAAAGGTCTTTTGGTAGTAAAAGTAATAGTCTCCGGAGCCGACTCCCGTCCAGGTCTTGTTCACCGATCCGCCGTAGACGAAAGTCTGCCGGCCGATGTAGTCATCCGATATAAGGTTGTCTCTGTAAAGCGCCACGTACGGATTGGCTACACCGTTTTGAGGACCGTCGGCGGAACTGCTAAAGGTGATCTTCACGTTTGATCCATTGTAGTAGCGGGTCGGCCCGGTCAGTGTCGTGTCGAAGCTGAAGTATGACGGGTAAGATGCGCACGTGCCGGAGCAGGACGCGTATGCGACTGCCGGAATTGCGAGAGTGGCTACCGAAACAGCCAGCGCCGCCGCGACTTTCATTACCTTCATGAGATTTCCTTTCGTAATGATGTTGGATGATCTTACTCGAACTGTAAATCGTCGGACAAATCTGGGCAATGTGAAAAAAATCACACCAAATCAAGGTGCAATATCGGGCCAGCCGAAATTTGGATGCTCGACCGAAATAATCCTGATATCTCCGTAGGCAGTGGCGGTCAGACAGGGGGTCGGAGAGTTTCATCGGCTGCAGTGGACTGCCTGGTGCTCGCGCTGGCGTGAGTGATGGCTTCGACTGGGGCCCAAGTTATGGTGTGACCTGGAATGATGTTTTCGGACGTTTTTCCTGATAATCCGGAAACTGGCCGTGCCGGATAGACCGATAGTGAAGCTTTGTGCGGCTCTTATTGGTTTGTCCTGGCGTGGCTCGGGCGGGATAATCGGGAGGGTCGCGATTGGTTTTGCAGGGCCTTATCCCTGTAGTGCTTGTGTGACCGTGGGTGCGGGCAGTGGGGTCGCGCGTTGCGGCCTGGCCGCGTCCATGATCGTGGTGTATGAGAAGACCACTCGTAATCCGGCGAACTTCTAAGCCGTAATCGCCTCGATATTCACTTTAGCATCATTTGTC
>NZ_VJVX01000141.1:0-2848 GCF_008033685.1 Microbispora sp. CSR-4 | reverse complement strand
GCTGGACCAACATCGCCGCCGCCACCGACCACTACCGCAGCCACCCCACCGATGCACTTCAGCTACTCGGTCTCACAACCTGAGAACGCTTCAGCCCTGGGGAAAGGACTACGAGGAGAAACGATTTTCCGACCTTCCCGGCCGGCTCCAGACCCGGCTGCTTGAGACCGAAGTAGTGGTCCACCTCATCCGGCAGGGCACACCAGAATCGGTCATGTTCAATATCTTCGCCCGGATCAACACGGGAGGACGGCCCCTGAGTCGCCAAGAACTGCGGCATGCGCTGATCCCCGGTCGCGTACGGGGCCTACTACGGGAGCTGACAGAGTCCGAGGCATACCAGAAGGCCACGCTTGGCTCGGTTCGCCCAGAACGCATGGATGATCGCGAAATGGTGCTTCGCTTCATCGCATTCCGGCTCACCGGGCCGGAGCACTACCTGCGGCAGGACTTCGACGACTTCCTCCGCGATGCGATGCACAAAGTCAACGGGCTCGGGGAGGGGGACGTATCACGGCTGCGAAACGAGTTCGCCCGGAGCATGCATGCCGCGCATGAAATCTTCGGAGACTACGCCTTCCGCAAATTCAATCTGAGAGAATCCCGACGGCGGCCAATCAACAAGGCCCTCTTCGAAGCGGTCTCCGTCGGTCTCGCCCGGCGAACGGACCACGAACTCGGCATTCTACGCAAACGACGGGAGCAGGTGTTGTGGCAGCTTTCCGCGCTCCTCGAGGAGCCCGCCTTCGAACGGTCCGTATCCCTGGCCACCGGCGACATCGGGAAGGTGAAGCTACGGTTCGGCGCGGTTGAATCTATACTGAAGGGGCTGGCCCGTGATTGACCGGCTCACCATCACGAACTTCAAGGCGTTTGCCAACGCGCAGATCCCTCTCAGTCCTTACACTTTGCTCTCCGGATTGAACTCCAGCGGCAAAAGCACGGTGCTTCAAACCCTGGCCCTCTTGAGACAGTCCCATGACGCGCTTCACGAGGAGGACGGAGGCTTCCTGCTGAACGGCGATCTGGTCGAGCTTGGGGTGGGGCAAGACGTTCTCCACGAGGACTATGTCGCATCGGACGGCGCGGAACCACGAATCCAGCTCGCCTTGCGCTGTGAAGGCATCGACTACTCCTGGTCCGCCCGGTATGAACGTGAGGCGGATCTCCTCCGGCTGGATGAGCCGCGTGATCGTCCTGCCCCCGTCCTCCCCCCAGCACTGTCCGGAGCAGGCTTCCAATACCTTCGCGCCGACCGCATCGCTCCCGCGGTGAGTTACCCCCGATCCCACGAAATCGCCGTGAGGCGCGGATTCCTTGGGTCGCGCGGCGAGCATGCGGTCAATTTCCTGCGCCACTTCCAGGACGAGCCGGTTCTGCATGAGCGCCTCCATCATCCTCAAGGAAAGTCCCGCCGCCTGCTCGATCAGGCTGAGGCATGGATGCAGGAGATATGTCCCGGTGTCAACCTTCAGGCAGACGCGATCGAGGGCACCGACTCGGTTCGCTTGAGCTTCCGTTTCGGCACTGCCGGCCTCTCCGCCAGTAACCGATACCGACCGACCAACGTCGGTTTCGGACTCACGTACGTCCTGCCAGTGGTGGTGGCCTGCCTCACCGCGAAGCCCGGTGGTCTCCTGCTCATCGAAAACCCCGAGGCCCACCTGCATCCTCGCGGGCAAACCGGGATGGCCATGCTCACCTGCGCGGCCGCGGCCGCCGGAGCTCAGGTGGTGGTCGAAACCCACAGTGACCATGTGCTCAACGGCGTCCGGCTCGCCATCAAGGAGCGGCATTTCCCCGCTGAGCACGTCCTTCTGCACTACTTTCGCAGAAGCACTCGCGGGATAGAGATATTGAATCCCACCGTGGGATCCGACGGGATGCTGTCTGATTGGCCCGAAGGCTTCTTCGACGAGTGGGAGCGTTCACTGGACCGTCTCCTGGATTGACCCGCGCCGGAAGGAACCCCCCGTGACCGTCCTGCTCTTCTTCAACGAGCTTTCCACTGCCGTGGAAGGGCCCCACCACCGGACCGACGAGGTCATGGCAGAGTTCGTAGACCTTCTCAGGGCCATTCATAGCTGGCGTAGAGACCTCGCCCTCGTCACTCCTACGCCGTTCAAGTCCATCGAGCTCACGCCGGGCTACTCGGTTCAGCGGTGGATCGCGTCCAGCGGCGCCAACCAAGATCGTTGGCGACTGATCCAGGCGATCCGAAATCGTGCCCCCTTTCAAGCCGTCCTGCCCGAGGGCGCGGACGCGGACGTCGAATATCGACACGGCGGTCGGCTTGCTGGAGGACTCGGAGCGGCACACCTTTCAGACGGTCTGGCGGTCAGCCTCTCCTATGACACGGTCTGGAACAGCGCCTGGGTCGGCCTGCACCAGAAGATGGTCGCGGAGGACGACCACGGTGAGGTGAAACTACACGAGGACACCGTCAAGGTTCGCCACGCCACCACCCACCAGCATGCTCTGGAACACAAAGACTGGGTCCAGGAGATCGGGCGGGACGGCATCACATCAGGGTCCGCAATCTGGGAAATCAGAGAAGATCGCTTTCCTCACCTCACATTTCTTCCTCGCATCGAGGGTGATCTACACAACCTGCGGCAGGACTGGATACAACCTGTTTTCACCGCATTGCTTAAATTGGAACGATCCATCGCAGACTGGGGCACCAACGCATCCGCCTTACCCTTTTGGCACACGAAGGTCAGCCAGGAGTTCGAAGGCCGGGAGCAACTGAGCCAATTTCATCCTCGGGAGGCGTGTGCTACCCGATGGTTCTGAAGGACCGCGATGGCTTTGACCAGGTGGCCGGTCTTGCTCGGGCTACATCGCA
>NZ_VJVX01000140.1:0-2880 GCF_008033685.1 Microbispora sp. CSR-4 | reverse complement strand
GTCGGCGAAGGCGCGCTGCTCGGCCTTCCACTGCTCGGTCAGCTTCGTGATGACCGGCGCCGACAGGCCGGCCGCCGAGCCGAGGAACTGCCCCAGCGCCGGGACGAAGTCACCCGACGACAGGCCGTGCAGGTAGAGAAGTGGCAGCACCTCGGTGATCTTCGGTGTCTTGCGCGCCCAGGGCGGCAGGATCGCCGAGGAGAAGCGCTTGCGCTCGCCGGTGACCTCATCGACGCGCTTGTCGTTGACGCGCGGCGCGCGGACCTCGATGGCGCCGGCCGCGGTGAGCACCTCGCGCGGCTCGTGGTAGCCGTTACGCACCACCAGACGGCGCCCATCGTCGTCACGCTGATCGGCGAACTGGGCGATATAGGCATCGACCTCGGCTTTGAGCGCTTCAGCGAGCATCCTGCGGGCGCCTTCCCGGACGATCTCGTCGATCAGGGAGGAGGAGACCGGGCCGTCTGTCATGCGGCGGTCGCCGTCAGCGGGGTCAGGGACTACGGTGAGCACGGGTGTGCCTTCCCGACCGACGTTGGCGCGTCGGTCATGCATGAGACCTACATGATCATCGGGAAGGTACACCCCTTCCCTGAAGATCCACAGGTTCTAAGCATTGCTCGCGCGCACATTCACACGCACGTACGGGCCGCCTCGAAGTAGCCGGAGCCGACGACAAGTCTCCGTATCCGAGCGATTTCGCTGTCAAGCCGAGCGCGAATCCCGTTGCTTCGTCACGACCGGATGAGGGGCCGGGTCTCCCCCGCACCGGTGACCACGAGGTGGCGGCGGCGGCTCGGCGCCATCATGGTCGGGTGGGAGATGCCCCAGGCCGCGCTCGCGCAGATCATCTCCTTGATGCGGGCGGCGGTCCGGCCCGTGAACGCGGTGGGCAGGACCTGGTCGTCGGGGGTCACGCGCTGGACGATGCCGTCGTGGCGTCCGATGCTGACGCACTGCAGGACGTAGCCGATCGTGGTCTCGGGAACCTTGCGACCGGTCAGGCGCGCGGCGATGACGTCGGCTGCCAGCCACGCCATCGGGTTCGCCGAAGCGCAGGACATCCGCAGCGGCTTGCCACCCGCTCCTTCGGCGGCTTGAGACAGGCCTGGTGATGCTTGTCCTTGGCGTTGCCGACAGCGAGCAGGACGCCGGTGTCGCACAGGAGCACGTCAGCGGCCCATCTCGGAGCGCAGGATCTCCTCATGGCGTTCGGCGAGGTCCGGCTCAGCCTCGAACGACGCGAAGAACGGGAAGGTCACGCTCCGCGGGGGCAGGCTCGTCCAGACGGCCACGGATCAACTCCAGAGCCGGGCGTAGCTCCGACTCCGGCAACTGGTCCACGAGATAGTGCAACTCCTCGCGCATGGCGCTCGTGCCTCCAGTCTAGGTGTCAGGCAAGACGAAGGCAGAAGCATTGGGCGTAGCCCGGCCCAAATAAGGTCGGTGAGGACCGTGAGAGCGACTGAGCTCGCTCGGCCAGGCAGCCGCATGAGAGGCGAAGTGCCGTGACAGCAGCCCCAGGTCGCTGGTATGGCCCCTCTCTTGCACCCTCTGAGATTGCTTGCCATCGCTCGTAAAAAGAAGATCCGCCCGCCACGGTCATGCGGTCGTCAGACCCCGCAGCCGTCCCCACGCCGCTGCCCATGGCGACCTCCTTGGCATCGGCGATGGCGACCTCTTCGCCCCTGCCGATCATCGGCCCACCGCGATTCTTTGTCATCGCGAGGGCTCCACTCGCACGCTTTCCGAATAAGTCCAAGACGGCAATCTTCACTCCGGTACGGCCCGCCGTGCACGACGCCACAACCGGAGAGTTCCTGGCCGCCATCCCTCTGCCGGCAGGAGTGCGCTCCTCCTGGCAAGTTCTAGCCGCGGCACCCGACAACCGCACCTTTGTACTGTCCGGATGGACCGGGCCGGACTCTCCTCTCCGATTCTTCCGCGTCCACCTCGCCGAGGACGGGTCGCCGAGCGACCCGATACCCGTCCCCGGACTCGAGAGCGACGCACTGGGCGCCGGATACATCCTCGCCCTGAGCCCGGACGCCACGAGACTGGCCTACGCCGCCTCCATCCCGGGTGGAGCGAAGATCTCTGTTGTCGATCTCGCCACCGGGCAGCGCCGCGACTGGAGCACGCGAGTGTCCGTGGTGACCGGCCTGGCCTGGGCCCCGGACGGTCAGCGGATCGCACTGGTGGTCGGTGGCTGGGGCATCGGCGTCCTCGACCTCGGCTTGAAGGGATCCGATCTGCTGGCCGCCACCCGCCTCGTCAAACCGAGCAACGACCTGCCATTCCTGGAATCTGTGGCCTACACCCCCGATGGCAGTGCCCTGATCTACTCGGCCGGTCATGCCATAATGCGCATCCCGGTCGACGGTAGAGGGAAATCGCAGGTTCTCGCGCGGGTGACGTTGCCAGCCGACGCGTCACTCACCCTCCGTTTCAGCCTTGATGGAACCGGCCAATACCTGCTCTACGTGCACCGATGGCGGGGCTTTCGAGTCGATCTTGCCAATGGTTCGACCACGCCGATGCCGATCAAGACCGATGAGCACCCCGGCGAGGGCGACTCCCCGAACGCCGCCTGGTGATGACCCCATCCGAGAGCCATCGCGCGGGCGGCGGTCGACGTGGTCGCCAAACAGCTCTCCGCGACCTGGCGTGCATGGGCCATGACAGTGTGCGCGCCGCGATGATCTACCAGCACCGCACCGCTGAGGCAGACCACAAGATCGCCAATGTCATGAACGGCAAGATCGCACAAGTCCTACCGACCAGGGCTGAAGCGTTCTCAGGTTGTGAGACCGAGTAGCTGAAGTGCATCGGTGGGGTGGCTGCGGTAGTGGTCGGTGGCGGCGGCGATGTTGGTCCAGC
>NZ_VJVX01000014.1:0-136656 GCF_008033685.1 Microbispora sp. CSR-4 | reverse complement strand
GGACAAAGACCACGCCCTGGCGGCGGTGAAGGCGTTCCAGGCCGCTTACGGGGCCAAGTACGGCAAGGCCGTGGCCAAGGTCGTCGACGACGTGGACGAACTGCTGGCCTTCTACGACTTCCCCGCCGAGCACTGGGTGCATCTGCGCACGACCAACCCCATCGAGTCGACGTTCGCCACCGTCCGGCACCGCACGAAAGTCACCAAAGGCCCCGGATCCCGGGCGGCCGGGCTGGCCATGGCCTTCAAGCTGATCGAGTCAGCCCAGGCCCGCTGGCGCGCGGTCAACGCCCCCCACCTCGTCGCCCTGGTCCGCGCCGGAGCAACCTTCGTCAACGGCAAGCTCGTCGAACGCCCCGACGATCAGCCCTCACCAGCAGCTGCTTAGGAACTCGTGATCCACAGGTCTTGACGATTGCTCGTGCGCGCCCGGGTTTCCGGAGAAATCGATAGCGAAATCTGCGGTCGTGGAGTCCGATCGGCGTGACGGGACCGTTCGTCGTTTCGCTGTGTCCGGCCGTACGGCAATGCCACACTAAGATCGCATCTTGTGTCTCCGAATAGCTTTTCGCGAATTATCAGGATTTGCGTAGTCGGCCTGGTTCTTGCGGCGGCGGTGACGGGGCTGGTGCTCGGCGACGCCTGGCTCTGGGCCGCCGTCGAATGGACGCCGCCGGCCTATGCGGAGTTCTTCGTACGCGACGGGTTCGACACCCCGATGATCGTGGTGCTGCTCGTGGCCGCTCTGGTGAAGGCCGCGCTGCTGTGGCTGATCCTGCGCGCCCCCGCGCCGGGACCGCTGGATAGTCAGGCGAAGGCACTGCGCCGGCTGCTCTATCTGGCGGTGGCGTGCACCCTCGTGCCGTGGTACTCGATCGCGCTGCTTCCCGGCGCGGTCGACGCGGCGTTCCAGCTCGCGTTGTGGACCGCGATCAACGTCCTCTACCTGCTCGTCATCCGCTGGCGGTCCCGCATGCTGCGCGCGGTGGCCGGGGTGATGTACGCGGTCGAGCTGGTGGGGATGGCCGACGAACTGCTCGACGAACTCGACCTCCCGCGGCTCGGATCGGGCACCATCGTCGAACTGACGTTTCTGGCAGGCGGAGCGGCGGCGATCGCCATCACGGTCGTCGGACAGTGGCGCGACGGCCGGTGGAGCCGCGGCACGCAGGCCGCCGGATGGCTGTCGGTGGGGGTCTGCGCGCTGGCGATCCCGCTCAACGTTCTCCTGGGGAGGATCTCCGGCGGCAGCCTGGCGGCGGTGGTCATCATGGACGCGGCGGCGCTGATCAGCAGCGTGTGGATCGCGGCGACCGCCCGTGAAATGCCCGCCGAGGGCACTCAGACGGACCTGCCGCCCGCGCGGCGGCGCGTGATCCGTGTCGCGGTGGTGGCCGTGGCCGTACTGCCGGTCATCGCAGCGATCCACCCGGAGGCGACCCCGCACCTCACCTACACCGGCTGGTCGGTGGACTGCTATGACCGGCCCGCATTCGGCGATCTGAAACCTTCGGAACGGGACGCCGCGTTCCTGTGCCGGGCGCGGAGCAGGGAGGGCGGAGTGCCGCCCGTGTTCCCGGACAGCGTGTCGGACCAGGAGATCCTCGCGTACGGGCGGATGCTGTGCCATGCGAAGGACCGCGACGAGGAGCACGCGATTCTCACCCGGGCCGGGAGCGCGCGGCCCGCCTGGGGCGCGGACCCGTGGGACCTCGTCTACGTCTGTCCCGAGATCGTCGGCGCGACCCATCCGGAGCTGCTGCGGTCGACCACGGAGATGCAGGAGGCGGACGCCGCCTACGTCGCCGAGCAGAACGCGAGGTGCCGCGACCCGTGGCCCCGGACGAAGGGTGTCGTCCAGGTCACGGCCAACTACTTCCTGTTCGTCGACGGCGATCCCGGCTATCTGGTCTACGACCCCGAAGACGAAGCGGCCGAGGAGACGGCGGAGCAGGCGATGGACAGGGTCTTCGACGACGACGCCGGCATCGGGGTGGCCGGCAGCGCGGTGCTCGTCGGCCATGTCGCGGATGTGGCCGATGTCTGCCTCACGGTGAAGGCCTTCCGCACCCCGCCGCCGCGGCGGACGGCCGGATGGGATCAGGTCAACGAGGTGCCGATCGTCAGCCGCAGCGGCAGGCTCACCGTGCCGGACATAAGCGAGGGCGGAGAGGTGGGCGCGGGTGCCCCGATGCCGAACCTGGCGATCAACGGGAAGGGCCGCTACCGGCTCCGTGTCTACGTGCGGGTCGACGATTCGGAGGAGGAAGAGCACCTGATCGTCGTCTTCCCGGGCACGTCGAGGAAGAGGCTCACGCTGAAGTCGTGAACGGTCGAGGCCCGAGCATGGGCGGCGCCGTTTCCGGTACGGCAGGCCGGGCGTGCGCTGTGCCGTTTCCCGTACGGCAGGCCGGGCGTGCGCTCGAATGCGCCGACGGCCTGCCGTACGGTCTCCTGGACAAGACGCCTGCACCATCTCGCGGGCCGGGGTGCCGGAGCCGACGTCAAGGACTCTTTCTCAGTCGTAGGTGGAGATCTCGATGAGGTTGTGGTCCGGGTCGCGGACGTACAGGCTGGTGATCGGGCCGAGCGCGCCGGTCCTGGGCACCGGACCTTCTTCGATGAGTACGCCCGAAGCGGTCAGATGAGCGGCCACCTGATCCAGGGGCGAGTGGGTGATCAGGCAGAGGTCGGCGCTGCCCGGCACGGGGTGGAGGGCGTGCGGCCGGATCTCGTGCCCGGCCTGGTGCAGGTTGATCTTGCTGGAGCCGAAGACGAGCGCGTGGCGGCCGTCGCCGAAGGTCACCGGCTCCATGCCGAGGGCGTCGCGATAGAAGGCGATGGCGCGGGGGATGTCGGCCACGGTCAGGACCAGGTGATCGAGGCTCGCGATGCGGACGGCGAAGGTCTCCTTGACGGCCTCCCAGGCGACCGGTGGCAGCAGGTCCCGGTTGCGGGCGAAGAACGCGTGCAGCGCGGCTGCGTGCTCGGTGCGGATGTCCGTGTTGTGCCGGGCGACGTCGATCTCGTTCGCGGCCGTGATCAGCATGAACGCCCGGAGCTCGGCGTCGGAGGGGTCGACCGTACGGCCCGTGAAGCGGTCGGCGAAGCGCAGGGCGGGATAGGTGGCCGCACGGTCGCAGGATGCGTAGAGATATACGAGCGCCTCGGCCGGGGCCCCGACCACCTCGGCCAGCGCGGCGCGATCGGCGAGGTCGAGGAGCGGGTGGTCGAAGCCGTCCGTGCCGTAGGCCGCGTGGCGCAGGCCGGCGAGCTGGACCTCTTCCGGCGCGCCCCAGTCCTTGAGCCGGGCGGCGACGCGCCGCAGGTGTTCCAGGAGCGTGCCCCCGGGGTGGGGGAGCCCGGCGGCGCCCTTGGAGGCGAGGAATGCCGTCGAATCCGTGAAGGTATCCGCTGTCATGTTCGCCTTGTATACACCGGCGGGTGAGAGCGGCCCGGGCAGGGGCACTGATGCTTCGGCCTGCTTCCCTGGGCCGAGCACGGAGGCCGAGCACGGAGGCCGAGCACGGAGGCGGGGCACGGAGGCGGGGCACGGAGGCCGGGGCACGGAAGCGGGGCACAGGGGCGAGCACTGAGCCGGGCACCGAGGGCGCCGCTCTGATCGTTTCAGCGGACGGCCTTGCCGCCCTGGGCAATCTTCCTGGTCAGGCCCCTTGTGCCGGGTGGCGCGGGCCGCCGTCGGTACCGGGTCAGATCAGTGCGGCGTACAGTCCGGGGCGGTCCACGATTTCCGGGAACGCCCGCCTTCTGCCTCGTCGCGGACGCCCGGAAAGCCGGCGTGGGAACGCCGGCGGGACCGGGACGCCCGTCAGCGACGACGCTCACTGGAGGCGTGTGATGACGCCCGCTCGCCCGGCCGTTCGCCGTGGTCCTCGTTACGCGGCCGCACCCGCGAGCGCGATCGGAGCGCGGAACTCTTCCCTGCCGTGGCAGATTCTGTTCCTGATCGTCGCGGGGACGTTCGCCGTGCACGCCAACGGCCTCGGCAACGGCTTCATCTATTTCGACGATCCCGAAGGCGTCGTGGACAACGTCTCCATCCGGGAGTTCAGCGCGGCCAACATCGGCTATTGGTTCACCACGCCGCTGCAGTTCATGTACACGCCGCTGGTGTACGTGTCGTACGCGATCGACTACATGTTCGGCCATGGCGCGATCGGCATGTACCACTTCACGAACCTGATATTGCACCTGGCCAATGTGGTGCTGGTGTTCCTGCTCTTCCGGCGGCTCACCGAGCGCGCTTTCCCGGCCTGTTTCGTCGCGGTGGCCTTCGCGATCCATCCCGTGAACGTCGACACGGTCGCCTGGATCTCGGCCCGCAGCAATCTGCTGGCCACGCTCTTCTCGCTGGCCGCGATCTCGCTCTACGTGCGTTATCTCGAGTCATGGCGATGGCGGCCGCTGGTCTGGTCGGTGGTGCTGTTCGGGCTGGCCGCGCTGTCCAAGTCGACCGCCGTCGCGCTTCCCGTGGTGTTGTTCCTCGTGGACTTCTGGCTGGGCCGCGGGCCGAGCCGGCGTCTGTTCCTGGAGAAACTCCCGTTCTTCGTCATCGCCGCGATCACGGTGCTCGTCGGGCTGGACGTACGGCAGGACGTGGTTCCACAGGGCGGATACACCGTGGTCGACCGGATCCTCCTGACCTGCTCGGCGCTGGTCGACCACCTTGTGCAGTCGGTCTATCCGGTGCACCTGTCGTTCGCCTACGAATACCCCCGCACGCCCTTCCCCTGGTATTTCTCCGTTTTCCCGCTCGTGCTCGCGGCCGGGATCGCCGCCGCGTGGCTGGTGAGGCCGGCGCGCAGAATCCTCGTCTTCGGGCTCGGGTTCTTCGTGGTCACCATCGCGCCGACCCAGGCCGTGCTTCTCATCGACGGATATCACGCGAACCGATATGTGTATCTGCCCTATCTCGGTCTCTTCCTCGTCTTCGGATATCTCGTGGACGCGGTGCTCCGGGGGCGTTATCGCGTGCTGCGGGCCGGTGCGATCGGGGTGACGGCGGTGTTCGCGATCCTGTTCGCCACGCTGACCGTCATCAGGAACACGGCCTGGAAGAACACGGAAACCATCATGAGCGACGCCATCGCCAAAGAGCCGGGCATCGCGTTGGCGTACAACAGCCGGGGCATCGCCAGATTCCGCGGCGGAGACTACACGGGCGCCACATCGGATCTGGAACGCACGGTGAAACTCGACCCGGACTTCGTCCTGGCGCACCACTATCTCGGCCTGATCAGGTATTACAACGGCGACTACACCGGGGCACTCCAGGAGCTCGACTATGAGGTGTCGCGGCTTCCGACCTTCGCGGTCGCCTACAGCGAGCGCGGCAAGACCAAGATCGCGCTGCGGGACTACTCGGGCGCGTACGCCGACCTTTCCACGGCCCTCACCTATGACCCGCAGCAGGCGGAGGCCTACTACTCCCGGGGAGTGGCCGGGATCGGGCTGGACAAGCCGCAGGAGGCGATATCCGATTTGAACGCGGCGATCGGACTCATGCCCGAATATGCCGACGCCTACTATCAGCGCGGGGTGGCCGAGTCGCGGCTCGGCGACACCGGCGCCGCCTGCGCCGACTGGAACACGGCGGCGTCCCTCGGCAACCCCGACGCGACCACGTCCCTCACCGACAACCACTGCGCCGGTTGACCGTACGGCCACGGGCGGGCTGCGCTTGACCTTGACTCCGCTTGACCTTGACACAGTGACAAGCTCTTCACTGTGGCCGAGGAGGTGGTCGCGATGACCACGCAGGAAGGCGACACGAACACGGTGCGCGTTCTGCACGCGCTTGAGGACGGCGACTCGTCGGTGCGGCTGAAGGCGGTGCTGGCGGTCGGCACGGCCCCGGACCAGAGGCTGGTCGGCAAGCTCATCGAGCGCTGCGCGGTCGAGCCCGATTTCTACGTGCGCGACATGCTCACGTGGGCGCTCACCCGCCATCCGTCATCGGTGACGGTGCCGAAGCTCGTGGACGAGCTGCGCTCGGAGCGCGCGCAGGCGCGCAGCCAGGCGTTGCACACGCTCTCGAAGATCGGGGACCAGAGCGCATGGCCGGCGATCACACGGGCGCTCCTGACCGACACCGACGACGAGGTGGCGCGGAGCGCCTGGCGGGCGGCGGTCGTGCTCGTGCCCGATGGTGAAGAATCCGAACTGGCCGGGGTGCTGGCGACACAGCTCGGACGCGGCGAACGCGAGACGCAGCTGAGCCTGAGCCGTGCCCTGGCCGGGCTCGGCGAGGTGATCAAGCCGATCCTGCGCGAGGCGATGACGAGCCGCGACGAGCGCGTACGCCGGCACGCGATCGCCACGGAACGGCTGCTGCGCGATCCGGACGCGGGATTCGAGTTCGCGATCGAGGAGGCGAAGCGCGTCGCGGTCCTCGGCGCGGCAGGGCAGGAGGAGTGACATGCGGTGTTGATCGGCGAGGTGGCACGGCGGTCGGGGGTCAGCGCCCGGATGCTCCGGCATTACGAGTCGCTCGGCCTGGTGCGGCCGACGGGCCGGAACGAGGCCGGCTATCGGGAGTATTCCAGCGACGACATCGCGCGGATCTTCCACATCGAGAGCCTGCGGTCGTTGGGGCTGTCGCTGCGTGAGGTCGGGCGCGCGCTGGACGATCCCCGATTCACGCCCTCGGAACTCGTCGACGACCTCATCCGCCGTACGCGCGAACGCATCGCGGCCGAGACGGAGCTGCTCACGCGGCTGCGCCGGATCGGCGCCGCCGAGCCCGCCGGTTGGGAGGACGTGCTCCGGATCGTGGCGCTCCTCCAGGCCCTGGGGTCGGAGAGCGCAGGCAAGCGCCAGCAGGCGGCCCTGGCCACGGCCGAAGAGGCTTCGGCGCCCGTGGAGGCGCTGGCCGAGGCGGCGTTGAGCGAGACGGACCCGAACGTCGCCGGTGCCCTGCGCTGGGCCCTGGCGCGATCGGGCGATGACGCGGTGGCGCCGCTCGCGGAGGGCCTCGGCTCACCGGCCGCCGAGGTGCGGAGGCGCGCCGTCCAGTCCCTCGCCGAGATCACGGGAGAGGCGGCGACCGCGCTGCTGCAGGACGCTCTCACGAACTCCGACGCCGAGGTCCGCAGGCGTGTGGCTCTGGCGCTCGGGGCACGCGGGGTGGCCGAAGCGGTGCCGACGCTCATCGACATGATCGTCGAGGGGGTGAACGACGTCGACGCGGCCGACGCGCTGGGCGCGCTGGCGGCCGATCCCGCGCTGACGGATCGGATCGCCACCGGGCTCGTCGGCCGCCTCGCCCAGGGCGGCGTCGAACCGTCCGGACGCCGGCGGCTGACCCAGGCGCTCGCCGACATCCCTGGCGACATCACCTCACGCGCCCTGGCCGAGCTGTCGCACGACGACGACCGGGCCGTCGCACTCACCGCGACCTACCTGCTCACGCTGCGCAGCGGGCAGTGACGTCTGAAGCCGGCATCAACGCCGGGCGTCGCTCCCACGCGCATTGAGGCGCCCGGCAGGGCAGCGTGGCTCCTCTCCGGTCGTCGGAGTCGAAGTGCACGCCGGTGACATCCTCCAGCCACAGGTGCAGCTCGGGCAGGTCTCCCGCCTGCGGGCCGGCGTCGTAGCGGCGCGGCACGATCAGGACGAGTGACCCGGTCAGTCGCTCGCCGGCACGTTCGATCAGCAGGGAGCGGACCTCCCCGGCGGCGACGTCGTAGCCGGTCGCGAGTTCGAGCGCGGCCTCGGCTGTCAGCGGCCTGGCCGAGGGAGTCACGTGCCCTCGGAAGTCTCTGGTGCGCCGGGGCCTCGCTATGGGCGGCGGCAGTGATCGCTCCAGTGGGTGCCCCGCCGCCGCGGCCTGCTCGACCATCCAGCTCCGCCGCTCCGGCCCGAAATCGGCCATCCAGCTGAGGGCCGCGCGGGCACGCCGTTCCCGCCCGATGGACGTGCGGGCGGTCGCGGCGTGGAACAGGGGGAAGGTGTTGTTGTCCCAGACGTCCGCGACCTCGTTGACGGTTCGCCGGTCGTACGTCCGCGCGTCCGCCGAGGCCTCCGCGATCTGTAGGAGCGACCTGTCGAGCAACGCGCCCAGGGCGCGCAGCGCCGTCCCTCGTCTGATCATTCGCACGGGATATCACGATCGGCCCGACCAGTGCGCAGGGCTGGGCGCAGGGCAGGGCGCAGGACCGGTTCCGCACGACGGCGCCGGGCGGGGAAGTCGCGCAGCGGACGGAGCGGGCTGAGCAACAGGATCGCGACCGACAGGAGCTGGACGACGGCCATAGAGATCATGGTCTCGCGTACGCCGATCGCCTCGCCGAGCAGGCCGCCGAGCAGCCCGCCGAGGGGGATCGCGCCGTAGTTCAGGGCCGAGGTGCTCGCGGTGATCCGCCCGAACATGCCGGCCGGGCAGTAACGCTGGCGGAAGGTGCTCGTCAGGATGTTCGAGGCCACGACGCCCAGACCGGTGCCGAAGCCCGCGGCGGCGAAGAGCGCCAGTCCCGCGCCGCCGGTGCCGATCGGCCCCAGCAGAGCCATCGGCGCGGCGAGCGCCTCGCACATCAGGAATCCCCGCGCCGGTCCGAACCGCGTGGCCACCCGGCCGGACAGCGCGGCGCCGAACAGGCCGCCCGAGCCCGCCACCGCCAGCACCACGCCCACCTGTGCCGCTCCCGCACCGAGATCCCGGGTGAGGAACACGACCTGGATCGACGCGTAGCCCATCAACGCGATGTTGGACGTCGCGCCGAAGGCGGTGAGCGTACGCAGGTATGGATCGTGCACGACGAACCGCAGCCCGTCGCCGATCTCCGTGCGCAGCCGCCGTCGCGCGCCGGTCTCCCGGCGAGCCTCGCGTGTGCGCACCGAACGCAGGCACAGGACGGCGATCGCGAAGCTGACCGCGTCGGCCAGCACGCCGCTGACGGCGCCGAACCACTGCGCGAGCAGCCCGGCCAGCCCGGGACCGGCGATCTGCGCGGCCGACTCGCTGCCCTGGAGCATGGCGTTCGCCTCCAGCAGCCGGTCACGCTCGACCAGGGCGGGCAGGTAGGCCCGGTAGGCGAGGGTGAAGAACACCTTCGCCGCGCCGGCCGTCGTCGCCGCCACGAGCAGGTGGGTCGTGGTCAGCGCGCCGAGCCAGGCCGCGATCGGCACGCCCGCGAACGCCACCATCGACACGGTGTTGCACACCAGCATCACCGGCCGTTTCGGCATCCGGTCGACCCATGCGCCCGCGGGCAGCCCGACCAGCAGCCACGGCAGCCAGGCGGCCGCGGTCAGCAGCCCGACCGCCAGGGGGCTCGCGTGCAGGGTCACCACGGCGACCAGCGGAAGCGCCACGCCGCCGACGGAACCGCCGAGCGTGCTCGTCGTCTCGCCGATCCAGAGCAGCCGGAAGTCGCGCGTGCCCAGCAGGCCGCCGCGTACGGCCGGCGTCGTGGTCACGGGCGGCGTGGTGGATTCGGGCGGCGTCGCGGTCGCGGTCGCGGTGGGTTCGGGCGGTGTGGTGGGTACGGGCGGTGTGGTGGGCACGGGCGGTGTGGTGGGTACGGGCGGTGTGGTGGGTACGGGCGGTGTGGTGTTCACGGCCGGCCTGGTACGGCGCGGGCGGTGAGGAAGACCAGCTTGCGTTCCTCCCCGTCGTCGGGGACCTCCCGGTCCGCCAGCGAGGTGAACAGGGCGAGGATCTTCTCCTCCAGCTCGGCGAGCTCGGCGACGGACAGCCTCGCCCAGTGGTCGGTGGTGAACGCCGCTCGCCGCCACGCCTCCGGGTGGCCGTCGCGCTCGGCGAACCACTGCCGGGCGAGCGCGGTCTGCCGCTCAAGCACGAGCGATTCGGCCGCCGCGGCCACGGGATCGTCGGGGAAGTCCGACATCGACCAGCTGATGACGTCGGCTGACCTGCGCCCCCAGCGTTCCCGCCGGTCACGCGCGAGCTCGGGCACCTCCTCGACGAGCTCGCTCGCGGCGAGGACCTTGAGGTGATGGCTGATGTTGCCGACGGCCTGCCCGGTCCTGTCGGCCAGCACCGACGCCGTCGAGGGCCCATCCACCCGCAGGATGTCGAGCAGCCGCCGGCGCAGCGGGTGGGACATCGCGGCCAGCACCTTCGAGTCGCGTACGTCACGCGTGGGGCGATCACTCACCCGCTCACCCTAGTCGCACAAGAGTCGTTGTGCAACAGCTCTTGTGCATCTGTGCGGGTGAGCCGTCTTTGCCAAGGCAAGGCCCTATGGGAACCAGGAGAAAACCACTCTTTGCGTAAATTAAGAACCCGAGATTTCGACGCATCGAGGGTGCCCTATGGCTACTTTCTGGGACCTCAAGCACTGGTTGACCGACGCGATCAACATGCACGACATCCGGGGAATACTCGCCTGCTACAGCCCCGGCGCCGTGTATGTCACGCCGTCAGGCGTGGCGGAGGGCCACGACCAGATCGCCTGGATGTACGAGCAGTTCTTCAGGGCCTTTCCGGACTTCCGCGCGACGGCCTGGTTCGAGCTCGGCGACTGTGAGAACCCCGCCGTCACGGAATGGACCTATACCGGCACCCATGAAGGTCCTCTTATGTTGCCGGACGGACGCGAGATAAGGGGAACAGGCCGTCACATCACCATCCGCGCCACCTGTTCGACCTTCGTCCACGACGATAAGATCGTCACGCACCGCGAATACTTCGACCAGCTGGAGCTCTACAGCCAGCTCGGCTTCGGGCTGACGAAGATCGAGCACGGGTGACCGGGGCCGGGAGGCATCGCCCTCCCGGCCCGGATCGTCGTCCGCCCGAAGGCGGTCCGCGTCGGACGGCCGCAGGTCAGAACGATCGCTGGTCAGGAACGATCGCTGGTCAGGAACGATCGCTGGTCAGGAACGATCGCAGGTCCGGCGGTCGCGGGTCAGAGCGCGGAGACGATCTCCTCGACGCGCTGCCGGGCGTCGCCGAAGAGCATCCTGCTGTTGTCCCGGAAGAACAGGGGGTTCTGCACCCCGGCATACCCCGTGGCCATCGACCGTTTGAAGACGATCACGTGCTCCGCCTCCCACACGCGCAGGACGGGCATCCCGGCGATGGGGCTGTCCGGGTCCTCGACGGCCCCGGGGTTGACGGTGTCGTTGGCGCCGATGACGAGGACGACCGAGGTGGTGGCGAAATCGTCGTTGATCTCGTCCATTTCGAGGACGATGTCGTACGGCACCTTGGCCTCGGCGAGCAGGACGTTCATGTGACCGGGCAGGCGTCCGGCGACCGGGTGGATGCCGAAGCGCACCTCGACGCCGCGCTCCCGCAGCCTGCGGGTCAGCTCGGCGACCGGATACTGCGCCTGCGCGACCGCCATGCCGTACCCGGGGGTGATGACGACCGACTTGGCGTCCTTGAGCAGGTCGGCGGTCTCGACGGCGGTGATCTCCCGGTGCTCGCCGTAGTCACGGTCGCCCGCGGGGCCCGCCTCGATGCCGAAGCCCCCGGCGATCACGGAGATGAACGACCGGTTCATCGCCTGGCACATCACGTACGACAGGTAGGCACCGGACGAGCCGACGAGCGCGCCGGTGACGATCAGCAGGTTGTTGTCGAGCAGGAACCCGGACGCCGCGGCCGCCCACCCGGAGTAGCTGTTGAGCATCGAGACGACGACGGGCATGTCGCCGCCGCCGATGGAGGCGACCAGGTGCCAGCCGAGCAGCAGCGCCACGACGGTCAGGGCGACGAGCAGCCCGAGGTTCGGGGAGGCCACGAAGAGCACGGTCAGCACCGCGAACGCCCCGAGCGCGCCCAGGTTCAGGGAGTTCTTGCCCGGCAGCATCATCGGGCGGGAGTCGATCCGGGCCGACAGCTTGAGGAACGCGACGATCGACCCGGTGAAGGTGAGCGCACCGATGAACACGCCGATGGACACCTCGGCGTGATGGACGCCCAGCAGCGAGCCGGGCAGCTCGGCCCGCGCCCCGCCTCCGTTCTCGACCTCAAGGAAGCCGTTCCAGCCGACGAGCACGGCGGCGAGACCGACGAAGCTGTGCAGGATGGCGATCAGCTCCGGCATCGCGGTCATCTCGACGATGCGGGCCCGCCAGAGCCCGATGGCGGCGCCGATCGCCATCGCGACCAGGAGCAGGACCACCGCGAGGGCCGCGGAGCCGTCCGCGGCGAGGACGACGGTCGCGGCGAGCGCGATGACCATGCCGGAGATGCCCGACACGACCCCGGAGCGCGCGGTCTCGTGCTTGGACAGCCCGGCGAGGCTGAGGATGAACAGCAGGGCGGCGACGATGTAGGCGGCCTGCGCGGCCGTGGAGAGGGTCACGGTCAGCTCCTCGTGAACATGCCGAGCATGCGCCGGGTCACGGCGAAGCCGCCGACGATGTTGATGCTCGCCAGCAGGATGGCGACGAACGACAGGACGGCGACGACCGCGTGGCCCTGGCCGATCTGGAGCAGCGCGCCGACCACGATGATCCCGGAGATGGCGTTGGTGATCGACATCAGCGGCGTGTGCAGCGCGTGGTGGACGTTGCCGATCACGTAGTAGCCGATCACGATCGACAGCACGAAGACGGTGAGGTGCTCGATCAGCGCGTTCGGCGAGAAGGCGGTCAGCAGGAACAGCGCGACGGCGACGGCGGCGGTGACCAGATGGCGTCGCCGTCCGGGCGGCGACGGCGGTCGCCCGGCGGGAGCCGCGGCCGCTTCCCGCACCGTTCCCCGCCCCGGGGCGGAGGCGTCGGTCGCGGGGGCCGTGGGGGAGGGGGTCGTGGGTGCCGCGCTCACCGGAACGGGCGGTGGCGGCCAGGTCTTCTCGCCGTCGCGGACGACGGTCATAGCGCGCTGCACGACGTCGTCGAAGTCCAGGACGAGCCGGCCGTCCGCGCCGGGGGTGAGCAGCTTCATCAGGTTGACGAGGTTGGTGCCGTAGAGCTGTGACGCCTGCGCCGGCAGCCGTCCCGCGAGGTCGGTGTAGCCGATGATGGTCACGCCGTTCTCGGTGACGACCGCCTCCCCGGGCCGGGTGCCCTCGACGTTCCCGCCCTGCGCGGCGGCCATGTCGACGATGACGCTGCCCGGGCGCATGCGCGCCACGTGCTCGGCGGTGAACAGCCGGGGAGCGGGACGCCCGGGGATCAGGGCGGTGGTGACGACGATGTCCACGTCGGCGGCCTGCTCGGCGTACATCTCGGCGGCGCGGCGGTCGTAGTCGCGCGAGGTCTCCCGGGCGTACCCGTCCGTGCTCGCCGCCTGGACGACCCCGACGTCCAGGAACTCCGCGCCCAGCGACCGCACCTGCTCGGCCACCTCGGGACGGGGGTCGGTCGCCCGCACGATCGCGCCGAGGCTGGCCGCCGTGGCGATGGCCGCCAGCCCCGCCACGCCCGCGCCCGCCACCAGGACCTTGGCCGGGGGGACCTTCCCCGCCGCGGTCACCTGGCCGGTGAAGAGCCGCCCGAACGCGTGCGCCGCCTCGATGACGGCGCGATAACCGGCGATGTTCGCCATCGAGCTCAGCACGTCGAGCGCCTGCGCGCGGGAGACGCGCGGCACGGCGTCCATCGCGAGCACGGTGATCGGCCGTCGCGCGAGCGCGTCCACCAGATCGGGGTTGGCCGCCGGGCCGATCAGGGAGACGAGCGTGGCTCCGTCGTGCAGGGCCGTGATCTCGTCCGCCGTCGGCGCGTTCACCTTGAGCACGATGTCGGCGTCCCACGTCTCCTCACGGCCGGCGATCCGCGCCCCGGCTTCGGTGTACGCGTCGTCGGTGAAGCCCGACCGTCTGCCTGCTCCCGATTCGACGATCACCTCGTAGCCGAGCGAGACCAACTGCGGGACGGTGGCCGGGGTGGCCGCCACCCGGGTCTCGCCCGGCGCCGATTCGGCGACCACGCCCAGGCGTTGTGCTGAGTGACTCATCACGATCCTTTCTGTCGTGCGGGCAGTCGGGTTGGCCGGCCCTGCGGTCGCCGCCGTCCTCCGCTCACTCGTGGGTCGCGGTGATATGGAACGGCGGCATGCCATGCGTCGCCGTACGGGCGGCGGTGAAAGGGATGGATGCGATTTGATGGGAATATCGGGGAAATTGTCCCGACTTTGCGTGGTACGGATCAAGGTGTATCTGCCGGTGGCCGTCCACACGGTATGACGACGATCTCTCGCGCGCAGGCGTTCGTCATCACGGCGCCGCATCGGGTCCTGTCCGGCGCCGCCGGCGAACCCCCGCGCGCCGCCGCCACGCCCGCCGGCAGGGGGGCGACGCCGGGTCTGTCCCGCTTTCACATGTGTCCTGACCTCGTGTTAAGCCCCTAGGCTGTCTCCATGACCTCAGTGAAGGAGGGAGGCCCGCACGCGCTGTTGGCGGGGTCGTCCCGCCCGTGGGTTCGGCTGCTGCCTGGGGTTGTGGCGACCGTGTTGTGCGTCTGCCTGCTTCCGGCGACGAGCATCCTCCTCACCAAGTACTACGGACTGATCGCCGTCGCCGGGACCGCGCTGGCCATCGCACAGGTCGCGCCGCTGCTGCTGGCCGTCGTACGGCCGCTGCGAGCCTGGTATGTGATCTTCACGGCCGACGTGGCCGGGGCGCTCGCCCTGCTCACCGTCGATTTCCCGGAACGGCTGCTGTGGCCGTTCCCGTCCGTGGTGATCGTCGGATATGTCGGACTCTGTCTCGCTCTGGGTCTGAGCGAGCGGCGCCGGACGCTGCTGCTGGTGTGGCTGGCCACGGCGGCCGCGAACGTGACGCTGATGTTCTTCGCACCGCACGGCGCCGGCGCCGTGGACCTGTCGTTCACCGCCCTCGGCGGCCTCGCCCTGCTGGTCGCCGTCGCGCTGCGGGAACGGGCCGAGGTGCAGCGCAGGCTGGTCGAGCAGGAGACGATCAGCGAGGCCGAGCGCGCGCGGCGGACGCTGCTGGAGGAGCGGGCCCGGATCGCCCGCGAACTGCACGACGTGGTGGCGCACCACATGTCGGTCATCACGGTGCAGGCGGACAGCGCCGAATATCGCCTCGACCGGCTGCCGCCGGACGTGCGGAAGGAGTTCGCGAACATCGCCTCGACCGCGCGCAACTCGCTCGGCGAGATGCGGCGCCTCCTCGGCGTTCTGCGCAACGAGGAGACGCAGGACGAACTCTCGCCCCAGCCGGGCCTGGCCCAGATCGACCAGCTGGTGGACGCGACCTCGCGGGCGCACGTGCCGGTGGAGTTCACCGCCTGCGACGTGAAGGTCCCCGAGTCGGTGGGCCTGTCCGCGTACCGGATCGTCCAGGAAGCCCTCGCGAACGTCGTGCGGCACGCACCCGGAGCGCACACGCAGGTGTCCCTGTCGGTGTCGGAGCCGGCCGAAGGCGAGGACGGCAGGCGGCTGGCCGTCCTGATCGTCAACGGACCGTCGCCTGAGCCGCGCGCCGTACCGCTGGAGCCGAGCGGCACCGGACACGGACTGGTCGGCATGCGCGAGCGGGTGCGGCTCGTCGGCGGCACCCTCGATGCCGGACCACTGCCGGACGGAGGCTTCCGAGTGGCCGCCCGGCTCCCCTTGAACGAAGAGGACTTCACGTGACGATACGAGTCGTCGTCGTCGACGACCAGGCCATGGTGCGGGCCGGCTTCGCGGCACTGCTGGCCGCCCAGAGCGACATCGACGTGGTGGGCGAGGCGTCCGACGGCGCACAGGGCGTCGAAGTGAGCCGGCAGACCCGTCCTGACGTGGTGCTGATGGATGTGCGCATGCCCGTCATGGACGGCCTGGAGGCCACCCGCAGGCTCCTCTCGCCCCCGCCGGGGGTGACCCACCGGCCGCGTGTGCTGATGCTGACCACGTTCGACGTCGACGACTACGTGTACGAGGCGCTGCGGGCGGGCGCGAGCGGCTTCCTGCTGAAGGACGCGCCGCCGGACGACCTCGTCGCGGCGGTCCGCATCGTCGCCAGAGGCGACGCACTGCTCGCGCCGTCCGTGACGCGCCGTCTCATCGCGGACTTCGTCAAGCAGCGTCCCGCGGCCCGCGGCAAGCCCGCGCTGCGGCTGAAAGAGCTGACCGAACGCGAGACCGAGGTGCTGACCCTGGTGGCGCGCGGTTATTCGAACCAGGAGATCGCCCGGGCTCTGGTGCTGGCCGAGCAGACGGTCAAGACGCACGTGAGCCGCGTGCTGACCAAGCTCGACCTGCGCGACCGCGCCCAGGCGGTGGTCTTCGCCTACGAGTCGGGACTGGTGGCTCCCGGCGAGTGACACGGCCGCACCGCCATCCCCTACGGCGGTGGCGCCCGCGAGGCCGTCCCCGGACTCACGTGCCCGCGAGGCCGTCCCTGGACCCATGTGCCCGCAAGGCCCACGTGCCCGCGAGGTCGTCCCCGGACCCATATATCCACGACGGCGCCGGATGGCGGCCGTCCCGCGTGGCTGCCTGAGGTGGCCCTGCGTGGGTGGGCGCGCGGGCTGACCACCCCTGATTCCGCCCTTCCTGTCTCGCCTGCCCGGCTGTCCCGTTCTTCTCGCCTGCCCGCCTGCCCGCCTGTCTCGCTTGTGGCGTCCGGCGCCGCGCCGGCGCTCCGGCACACCCGCGACACCCCCTACCGCGGTATCACCTTCGGCTTGGCTCTCAGGTGTGACGCCGGACGCGTGGCCGTCGGCCCAGACTCCTTTCCAGCCGTTGCACCCGCCCCGGGGGTGAAAACGGGGTCCTTTCCTGGCTCGACGCCAGATTTCTGTTGCATATCAGACAAATGTTCGACTTGTGCCACCGACGCCATCCACCAGGAGGTCCGCAGTGACGATGCCCGATGACACGACCGCACCCGCCGACCCGGCCACGTCGATCGTACGGGCGGGTGACCTCGAGGTCG
This sequence comes from Microbispora sp. CSR-4, assembly GCF_008033685.1. NCBI lineage: Bacteria > Bacillati > Actinomycetota > Actinomycetes > Streptosporangiales > Streptosporangiaceae > Microbispora > Microbispora sp. CSR-4. The sequence continues at coordinate 119,830 of NZ_VJVX01000014.1, read as the reverse complement.
GGATCATCGACAGCGGGTCCGGCGTGCCGCTCGTGCTCGTGCACGGCGGAGAGAGCGACCGCACCCAGTTCACGGCACTGCGTGCCCATCTCGGCCCGGGGATCCGGGTCATCTCGTACGACCAGCGTGACTCGGGAGTGACCGTCAACCCGCCGGTTCTCTACACGATGTCCGACCTCGCCGACGACCTCGTTCACCTGCTGGACGCGCTGGACCTCCCCTCCGCGCACCTGCTGGGCACGTCCTTCGGCGGCGCTGTGGCCCAGCACGTCGCTCTGCGGCATCCCGAGCGGGTCGCCTCCCTCATCCTGGTCGCCACCTCACCGAGCTACTTCTTCGAAGGCGCGGCGATCGACGAGCTGTTGTCCATGACCCACGAGGAACGGCAGCGCTCGGCGGTCGAGTTCTTCTTCACCCCCGAGGGCCGGCCCGCGCAGGGTGGCCGGGTCAATGTGCTCACCAAGCGCAGCCCCGACAAGAACTCCCGCCGTGAGCATGTCATCAGGCAGCACGAGGTCCGGGACCGGCTGGCGGAGATCTCGGTGCCCACCCTCATCGTGCACGGCACGGAGGACCGGCTGGCGCCGTACGCCGGTGCGGTCCTCATGGAGCAGCAGATTCCGAACGCCCAGTTGAAGGCCATCGAGGGTGGACGCCACGCGATCGCGCAGGAGTTCGCCGACAGGATCGCGCTGTGGGTGCGCGAGTTCCTGGGAGTGGACGCGACATGACCACCGCCACCACACCCCCCACACGTACGCAAGCAGGAGGGGATCAAGGCATGACAGACGCAGCGCGCGAGGTCGCGGACCTGATGGCCAAGGCGGCCCGGGAGTGGCTCGACTCCCTGGACGCGGAGCAGCGCCGGCTGGCGGTCGGACCGGCGCCGGGCGCGGGGGAGGCGGCCGAGGCCGAACGCACCACGTGGTACTACACGCCCACCGACCACGGTGGCCTGACGTTCTCCCGGCAGCGTCCCGCCCAGCACCGGATGGTGATGCGGCTGGTCGCGAGCGGACTGTCCGAAGCCGGGTACAACACGGTCGCCACCGTCATCGGCCTGGAGAACGTGCTCGACCGCGTCGAGGACTTCTCGGTGTACTGGGGCAGGGAGCGGTCCCGCGACCCGAACATGTACTACCTGCGGGTCTTCGGGGAGCCCGGCGGGACGGAGCCGTGGGGCTGGCGGTTCGGCGGCCACCACGTCTCGCTCAACTTCCTCGTGCTCGCCGGGCGGGTCACCGCCACCACGCCCATGTTCATGGGCGCGGACCCGGCCGCGTCACCCCTGCTCGGCGGCGCGGCCCTGCGCCCGCTGGGAGCACCCGAGGACCTGGCCCGCGAACTGGTCCGCTCCCTGCGGCCGGAGGCGGCCGAGCGCGCCATCCTGCTGCCGCGGCCGCCGTACGACGTCGTGGCGGGCAACAGCCCCCGGGTCGACGACCGGGTGATCACGCGCCGTGAGCTGTGGCAGCCCGACCAGAACGTGCCGGACCGCCCCGACCAGCCGCACACGTTCCTGGACGACGCGGAGCGGCGAGCGGTGTCCCTCACTCCGCCGCTCAAGGGGGTGCCCGCCGCCGAGCTCGACGCCGGGCAGCGTGAGCTGCTGCGCGCCCTGCTCGGCACCTACCTCGGCCGGGTGCAGGACGGCATCTCCCCGCTGTCGCGCTACGACGACCCGGCGCAGCTGGACGCCGTCCACTTCGCCTGGGCCGGCTCGACGGAGCCGGGCGAGCCGCACTACTACCGCCTGCACGGCCCGCGGCTGCTCGTCGAGTGGACCAAGGTCCACCGCGGCGCCAACCACGCCCACGCCGTGTGGCGGGATCCGGAGACCGACTTCGGCGGCGACGTCCTGGCCGCCCACCACGCCGCCCACCACGCGTCCTGAGCCGGCGGCGTCCCGGGCCTGCGGCACACCGGTGCCCTGGTCCGGCGCCCCGGCCCGCATCCTGGCCCCGCCCCCTGACCCGGGCCCCCTGACCCGGGCCCCCTGACCCGGGCCCCCTGACCCGGGCCCCCTGACCCAGGCCCCCTGACCCAGGCCTCCTGACCCGGGCCCCCTGACCGGCACATGGGCCCCGGCCCTCATGTGACCACCCCGCGCCACCACATGACCCGAGCCCCCGCGCGTCCACGTCGCCACGGGGGCCGGGCCGGCGCGTCCCCCGATCCACCGCGTGCCCCGAACGGAAGGTGACCCATGGCCGGTCAACACCGCGCGCAGACCGATCTCCCTCACCAGACTCGCCCCACGCTGCGCGGATCCTTCGGCATGTCCGCCTCGACCCACTGGCTGGCGTCCGCGACGGCCCAGGCCGTACTCGAACGGGGCGGCAACGCCTTCGACGCGGCCACCGCGGGCGCCTTCGTGCTCCACGTGGCCGAACCCCACCTGAACGGACCCGGCGGTGACCTCGTCGCCGTGCTGGCCACCGCGGAGGACCCCACCCCGCGCGTGCTGGCCGGACAGGGCCACGCCCCGCGCGCCGCCACGATCGAGCACTTCCGCGCCGAAGGGCTCGACCACGTCCCGGGCGCGGGCGCCCTGGCCGCCGCCGTTCCCGGCGCCGTCGACTCCTGGCTCTGGCTGCTCGCCGAGCACGGCACCTGGGAGCTCGCCGACGTCCTGGCCTACGCGATCGAGTACGCCGAACGCGGCGTGCCCGTCGTGCCCCAGCTTGCCCGCGTCCTGGCCACGGTCGAGGACCTCTTCCGCACCCACTGGCCGACGTCGTACGCGCTGTGGATGCCCGAGGGCCGTGTCCCGCAGCCGTACGACAACCTCGTCAACCCCGTCTACGGCCGCACCCTGCGCCGGCTGGTCGCCGAGGGCACCGGCATGACGCGGAGGGCACGGATAGAGGCCGCGCGACGCGCCTGGCGGACCGGGTTCGTGGCCACCGCCGTGGAGGAGGCCGCCGCCGTGCCGCACCGGCACTCGTCGGGCACCGTCCACGCCGGAGTGATCACCGCCGCCGACTTCACCGACTTCGAGCCCCGTCTCGAACCCGCCGTCACCGCGCGCTTCCGGGGGATCACGGTGGCGAAGGCGGGCCTGTGGTCCCAGGGCCCCGTGCTGCTGCAGGCCCTCACCCTGCTCGACCACTTCGATGACTCGCGAATCGATCCGTCGACCGCCGAGGGCGTCCACACCATCATCGAAGCCCTGAAGCTGGCCATGGCCGACCGGGAGGCGTACTACGGGCACCTGGACCCGGCGGACGCCGAGGAGGTGGTGCGCCGGCTGCTGTCCCCGCAGTACAGCGAGGAGCGCGCCGCACTGATCGGCCCGGCCGCCTCCACCGAGTTCAGGCCCGGCGACATCGGCTTCAAACCGTACACACCGCCCCTGGAGACGCGCCGGAACGCCGTGCAGGCCGATGGCGTGGGCGAACCCACCGTGCAGCAGACCGGGCAGACCCGGGGCGACACCTGTCATATCGATGTCGTCGACCGCTGGGGCAACATCATCTCCGCCACGCCGTCCGGAGGCTGGCTCCAGTCCTCCCCGGCCGTGCCCGAGCTCGGTTTCGCGCTGGGCACGCGGCTGCAGATGACCTGGCTCGACCCTGCCGCGCCCTCCCGCCTGGAACCGGGCAGGCGCCCGCGGACGACGCTGACGCCCACCCTGCTGCTGCGCGACGGCGTTCCCGTGGCCGCGCTGGGCACCCCCGGCGGCGACCAGCAGGACCAGTGGCAGCTGCTGTACCTGGTGCGCACCCTCGCTCTGGGCTTCGACCCGCAGCAGGCGATCGACGCACCCGCGTTCCACACCACGGCGGTGCCGAGCTCGTTCTGGCCGCGGACATGGACACCGGGCGGGCTGGTGATCGAGGAACGAGCGGACCCGGCGGTCATCGACGAGCTGCGCCGGCGGGGCCACGACGTGACCGTCTCCGGGCCATGGAGCCAGGGCCGGCTGTCGGTCGTCACCCGTGATCCGGACAGCGGCGTCCTGGGGGCGGCGGCCAACCCGCGCGGCGCCCAGGGATACGCGGTGGGCCGATGACGGGCCGTGCGGCCGGGGCCGGGACGGTGCTGCGACGGGTGTCCCTTCCCGGCCTGATGCTCGCGCTCACCTTCGCGACGGGCGTCGTCGACGCCGTCGGATATCTGCGCCTCGACAGGGTGTTCGCGGGCAACATGACCGGCAACGTCGTCATCCTCGGGATGGCCGCCACGGGCGTGACGGACCTGCCGGTGCTCGGCCCCGCCGTGGCCCTCGTGTGCTTTCTCGCCGGCGCGGCGCTGGCCGGGCGGGTGCTGCGCACCGCCGCCCCGGGCTGGAGCGCCCGGTGCACGGGGCTGCTGACCGGTGTCGCGCTGGTCCTGGTGGCGGTGGCCCTCGTCCTGGTCGCCGTCGGGGCGGATGCCGCGCCCGGCCTGCGCCCGGCGATGGCGGCGGCGCTCGCCCTGGCCATGGGGATGCAGGCGGCGACGGCCCGCCATCTGGCGGTGAAGGACGTCACCACCGTGGTGGTCACCTCCACCCTCACCGGGCTCGCGGCGGACTCCCGGCTGGGCGCGGCCCGCTCCCAGGGTGCACTGCGGCGGGCCGCCGCCGTCATGTGGATCATCCTCGGCGCGGCCGCCGGCGCGGCGCTGTGCCAGGTGAACGAGGGCCTCGCGGTCGCGGTGGCGGCGCTCGTCGTCCTCGCTGTGAGCGGCCTCGGTGATCTCACCACCCGATCCGATTCCCACTTGGCTCCGGCCGCGACCGGACCGGCCGCCTCCCCGGCTCCGGCCGCGACCGGACCGGCCGCCTCCCCGGCTCCGGCCGCGACCGGACCGGCCGCCTCCCCGGCGGCCGGTGACGCCTCCACACGGCCGGTCGTGCGCGAAGACAACGGCGTCCCGCGCACGACCGGCATTCAACTCGCCCGGCAGCAAGAAATCCGGCAGCAAGAAAAAGGATGCCAATGACCACACCCCCCTCCGCCTCGCCGGTCCGCATGAGCAGGGCCGCCGTGGCGGCACTTGGACTGCTGGCCATCTCCGTCGGCTCACTGGAGTCGGTCGTGTCGCCGACGCTGCCGCTCCTGCAACGCGAGCTGAACATGAGCCCGGCCCAAGGGGCGCTGCTCAACATCATGATCCTCATCACGGGTGCGCTCATCACTCCGATCGCCGGCACGTTGGGCGACCGCTACGGCGGCAAGCGGATGCTGATCCGGCTCATGGCCGTGGTCTCGGTGGGAGGCCTGACCTCCGCGCTCGCGCCCAACCTGCCGGTGCTGCTGGTCGGTCAGCTCCTGCAGGGGGTGATGCTGGGCTCGTTGCCCCTGACGTTCATCGTGGTCCGCAAGAACCTGCCGACGGGCGCGGCCAAGGCCGCCATCGGGCTGGTCAGCGGGATGTTCGTGGGCGGCTCGATGGTAGGGCTGCTGGCCGCCGGCCCCGTGGCCGAGTCGCTCTCCCGGCACTGGATGTTCGCGTTGCCGACCTTCGCGATCATCGTATTCACCCTGCTGGTCGGCAAGCTGATGCCCGGCGACGAGCCAAGCGGCTCGCACGGCTCGGGCATCGACTGGCCCGGCCTGCTGCTGCTGAGCGGCACTCTCGCCACCCTCATCCTCGTGCTGGTGCTGGCGCCCCAGGCGGGCTCGGCGCCGGTCGTCTTCGGTGCGCTCGTCGTCGTGCTGGTCGCCTTCGCGGCCGGGTGGGTCGCCGTGGAACGCCGCGCCGTCGCGCCCATGATCGACCTGCGGATGCTGGCACGCCCCATGGTCTGGAAGTCGTGCGTGGTGACGTTCGTGATCTGCCTCGGCACCGCGAACGGGGCCTACCTCGTGCCGCAGCTGCTCGACGTGTCCGGCGACGGTTACGGCTTCGGGGCGTCTCCCACCACCATCGGCCTCGTCCTCCTGCCCGGCGCGGTGGCCGCGACGCTGGCCGGGCCGATCGGCGGGATCGGGGAGCGGCGCTTCGGCCCGCGCACGATGACCATCATCTCGACCGTCATGATGGCTTTCGCCCTGCTCGGCCTGAGCGCCGTGCACGGCGAGATCTGGCACATCGTGGTCGGCAAGGCACTGATCGCGCTCGCCAACGGGCTGTGTGTCACGGCCATGATGACCGGCGTCGCCTCCTATGTCGACGAAGGCGACACCGGCATCGCTACCAGCGTGCTCCTGGTGACCCGCGCCCTGGGCTCGGCCGTCGGCGCCATGCTCGGCGGCGCGCTCCTCACCGCCAATACCGTCGCCGGCTCCGGCGTACCGGCCGAGTCCGGCTTCGTCACCGGCTTCGTCATCGCAGGCATAACCGCGGCGCTGTGCCTGCTCGTCGTCCGTACCATGCACGAAGGAGTCAAGGCATGACCCTCACCGACCAGCCGAACCACGGCCGTGTCACGCCCGCGCGCACCGTCCTGGTCTCCGGAGCCAGCATCGCGGGTCCTACCGTGGCGTACTGGCTCAACCGCTACGGCTACGAGGTCACCGTCGTCGAGAGGGCGCCCGCGCCGCGCAGCGGCGGCTACCCCATCGACATCCGCGGCACCGCCTTGGGCGTCGTCGAGCGCATGGGCCTGCTGCCCCGGCTGCGGGAGGCGCACATCGAGATGGAGCGGATGACCTTCTACGAGGGAGAAGGCGACGTGGTGGCGACCCTGCGCCCGCAGAGCGTCACCGGCGGCGTCGCGGGGCGGGACCTGGAGGTGCGGCGCGGCGACCTGACCGATGCGCTGTACGGGTCGGTCCGTGACGACGTGGAGTTCCTGTTCAACGACTCCATCGTCAGCCTGGACCAGTCCGGCCACGGGGTCGACGTCACCTTCAAGGGGGGCGGCAGCCGCACCTTCGACCTGGTGATCGCCGCGGACGGCATGCACTCGCACACCCGGGAGCTGGTGTTCGGACCGGAGGAGCCGTTCCACCGCTACCTCGGCTACTCCTTCGGCATCCTCTCCATGCCCAACCTCCTCGGTCTCAAGAACGAGGTCGCGATGTGGAACGACCCGGGCAGGGCCGCGGCCTTCTACGCGACCGGTGACGAGGTGAACGCCCTCCTGACCTTCGCCTATCCCGAGACGCCGTTCCACGCCTTCGGCAACCTGCAGGCCCAGCGCGATCTGATCAGCGAGATCTTCGCCGGTGTCGGCTGGGTGGTGCCGGACATGCTGGCCGCGCTGCGGGAGGCGGACGACCTGTTCTTCGACGCGGTCGCCCAGATCCGCGCGCCCCGCTGGTCCAGTGGCCGTGTCGCGCTGGTCGGCGACTCCGCGTTCGCGCCGTCGTTCCTCACCGGGCAGGGCACCAGCCTCGCCCTCGTCGGCGCCTACATGCTCGCGGCCTCCCTCGCGCATGGGGACTACGTGGAGGGCTTCGCCGCCTACGAGCGCGACACCCGTGGTTTCGTCACCGCGAACCAGGACCTGGTCGGTGAGGGCCGCATCACCCTCATGCCGACCACCGCCGAGGACCTGAGGCGGCGCGACGAGAGGCTGCGCAATCTCAGCGAGATGCCGCCCTCGGAGGGGAATCCGGTCCATTCGGCGCTCGTCCTGCCCGAACCCCCGGTCGTGGAACGGCCGTCGCGGTAGGCCATCGCTCCCGCCTCCTCAGCCGCGCCGTCTCCTCCGCCGGGCTGTCTCCTCAGCCGCGCCGTCTCCTCCGCCGGGCTGTCTCCCAGCCGGGATGCCGTTCAGCGGGCGCTCGCTTCACCGGGCGCTGCAACTTTCATCCGGGGCGCCGGTCGCTCCGGCTCGTCACGGGTGAAACCCGAGGTCATCGCGGCTCGCGCGGACGGCTCCGGAGCCCGCTCTGGCGCGGCGCCGCGCGTGATTGACATCATTGCCGATCATGGGCGCGACCGCCCGCCGCGTACGGCCCAGAGGGAGTGACAGCGGTCCGGGAGGCGGGCCCGCTTCGGGGCGGTAAGGCACCGTGCTCCGAAGCGGTGGGGCACCGCGCGGCGATGACCGGCGGGCGCGAGAGGAGACGGCACGTGACGGCTTTCGTCCAGGAAGCTGAGCACGACCCCGAACGCGGGGAGCGACCCGGGCCGGACGAGGAGGCTCCGGGGCAGACGGGTCTCCCCGGTGGCGAGACCGCCGCCGAACCGCTGTGGCGCAGCGCCACCGTCCGCGACGCCCTGCTGCTGTGGGTGGGCACCAGGGCGGGCATGCTCCTCGTGGCGCTCTACGGCGTGCTGATCGTCTCCGGTCAGAACCACGCCCCGCTGCTGGAGCGGTGGAAGTTCTGGGACGTCGACCTGTTCCGGAAGATCGCGCAGTTCGGCTACGACGGCGACCCCAACCTGGAGCCCGACCCGGGGCTGCCGGCGTTCTTCCCCGGCCTGCCGCTGGCGCTGCGGCTGGTGCACCTGGTGGTGGACGACTGGACGCTGGCCGGGCTGATCATCTCCTTCGTCGCCGGTGCGGTGGCCGTCGTGGCGCTGGCCAGGCTCGCCGACCTGGAGGGGCCCGCGGGTGCGGGGCGCTGGGCCGTACTGGCGCTGCTGCTGTGTCCCCCCGCCGTCTTCCTGTTCGCAGGCTATTCCGAGGCGCTCTTCCTCGCCTTCGCGCTGCCCGCCTGGCTGGCGGCCCGCCGCCGCGCCTGGCCGCTGGCCTGTGCCCTGGCCGCCGGGGCGTCCTGCGTACGGATCACCGGCCTGTTCCTGGCCGTCGCGCTGATCGTCGAGTTCGTGGTGAGCCGCATCAGGAGGGACGGCTGGGCGGGCTGGTGGCGGGGGGCCTGGCTGGCGCTGCCGTTCGCGCCGATCCTCGCGTACGCCGCCTACCAGTACTCCCGTACGGGGGACTGGCTGGCCTGGAACAACGCGCAGCTGACCGGGTGGGGACGCAAACCCGTCTGGCCCTGGGAGGCGTTCCGCACCACGTGGGACTCGACCGGCGGTGACGAGGGGTTCGGGCCGATGTTCCGGCTGGAGATCGCGGCGGCCATCGTGGGGGTGCTGCTGCTCGTCTGGCTGCTGGTCACCCGCCGCTGGGCCGAGTTCGTCTACGTCGGGCTGCAGCTGGGCGCGCTGGTGACCTCCACGTTCTACATGTCGATCCCCAGGTCGGCGCTGCTGTGGTGGCCGTTGTGGGTGCTGATCGGCAGGGCGGGCGCCCGACAGCGATCCGTGATCATCGTGTACGCCGCGGTGATCGGGCCGCTCATGGTGCCGATGCTGATGTCCTTCCTCAACAGCTCCTGGACCGGCTGAGCCGCCACCCCGCCCTGTCATTGTGGGCTCGACGCACGCCTTCGGCGGGCTGACGGAGACGATGGAGGCGCTCGCCCGGTTCGTACGGCCCGGCGGCCTCGCACTCGTGGGGGAGGGCTACTGGGAACGCCCTCCCGCTCCCGAGGTCGCCGAGGCGATCGGCGAATATCCGGACCTCGCGGGCACGGTGGAGCGCGCCGAGTCCAAGGGATGGCTGACCGTATACGCCCACGTGAGCGACCTGGCGGAATGGGACGAGTACGAGTGGTCGTGGACCGGCACGCTGGCGCGCTGGGCCGCGGACAACCCGGGGCCCGATGGTGAGCAGGCCCTCGCCGTGATGCGGGAGCATCGCGACATGTGGCTCGGCGGCTATCGAGGGAGCCTCGGTTTCGTCACCCTGCTCCTGCGGCGCATCTGACGCCGGGCGTCAGCGGCGCGGCAGCCGTACGAGGTGGAACGCCGCGAGGACCCCGACTCCGAGGTGGGCCGTGACGAGGGCGATCTGGAAGACCCGCTGACCGGTCGTGAGGTCGGCGGCGTAGCCGCCGTCGTAGAAGCCGGACACGAAGGCGAGCATTCCGGCGAGGGCGAGGAGGGCCGAGGCGGGAACGGCGATGCCGCGGCGACGCCGGGTCGCGCCGGCGACGAGCAGGACCTGCGCGATCATCATCGGGATCGGCGCCGACAGCCGGGCCTGTGGCCCGAGGGCGTCGAGCAGGGTCGGGCTGAGGCCCGCGGACAGGGAGATGACCGCGCCGGCGACGTCCATGGCGAGCAGCACGCCCACCCCTGCGACGAGCGCGGTCGAGAGAGCGGCGGGTTTGACGGTGGGGGTGGTGGCGGACATGACCTTCCCTCGAAGAGCGCCGTGGATGAGTGCGGTTCAAGGATCCGGCGGGCGACGTCCTGCCGGCATGAGCCGCCGGTCCCGCGTGGGACGGGACATCTCGTCCCGTGACGACGGGACTCACGGATGGCAACATGCCCCTCATGACGGACAGATCGGTCCGGCGCGCCGCAATGGCGGCGGGCACGCTGCTCGTCCTGGTCATCGGGACGCTGGTCGTCGAGCCCAGGCTGCGGCAGCTCGGTGTGACGGGGATCGTCGAACGGTTCGACGCCTTCCGCGCGGTCGCGGCGCTGTCGTTCGGCGTGCCCGGCCTGTTCGTGGTGGCGCAGCGGCCGGGCAGCCGGGTCGGCTGGGTGATGGTGGCCGTCGGGACGTCCCAGGGGCTCGGGCTCGCCCTGGGGGCGTACGGCCTGCTCGGCATCAACGTCGGTTTCAACGGCGGTGACGGCGACAGCGGCCTGCCGGGGGACGACTGGGCGATGTGGGTGTCCAACTCGCTGTGGGTCCCCGCCTACCTCCTCGTCCCGACGATCTTCCTGCTGATCTTCCCGGACGGCCGCCTGCCGTCCCGCCGCTGGTGGCCCGCGCTCGCCGCGGCGTACGCCGGTATCGGGGTGAACACGCTCGACTGGATGCTCCGTCCGGTGACCTACGAGCAGGTCCCCGGGCTGTTCCCCCAGGGGTACGCCGGTGTGCTGGCCGGGCTCACCGGGGTGCCGGACGCCCTCATGGCGGTGGGCATGGTGTGCACGATCGGCGCGGTGCTCGCCGCGGTCGCCTCACTCGTCTGTCGTTACCGGTCGGCGGGCGAGGAGGTGCGACGCCGCCTCCAATGGGTGCTGGCCGCCGCGCTGCTGACGGTGACCCTGCTCGGCGTCGCTCTGGTCGTGCCGTGGGGGCCGGTCATCGTGACGCTCGCCGCCGTTCCGCTGCCGGTGGCGGTGTCGGTCGCGGTCGTCGCGCACCGCCTGTGGGACCTCGATCTCCTGCTGTCGCGCGCGCTCGCGTTCGGCGCCGTCACCGTGCTCCTGCTCGGCGCGTACGCCCTGGTCGCGGCCACGCTCGGAAACGCGATCGGCGCCGGGGCGTCCGCGTTGATCGTGGCGCTCGCGGTACACCCTCTCTATCTGCGGGCGTCCGCCGCCGCGAACCGCCTCGTGTACGGCGATCGTGAGGACCCGGCGCGTGCGCTGCGCCGGCTCGGCGTGCGGCTCTCGGACGCGGGCGCGCCCGGTGACCTGCTGGAACGGGTGGCCGCGGAGGTCGGGCGGGTCCTGCGTATCCACTACGTGGCCGTCGAGGAGCCGGACGGAATCGTGGCCTCCTGGGGTCGCTTCGGCGGCCCCGACGCGGCGGAGAGCCGCCCTGGTGAGTCCGACACGACCGAGCGTGTTCCGCTTCTCTACCAGGGCGAGCGGGTCGGCACGCTGGTGCTGGGCGAACGGCTGCGCCCCAAGGACCGTGCGCTGCTGGCGCAGCTCGCGCCGCACGTCGCGGTGGCCGTACGGGCGCATCGCCTCGGGGCCGATCTCGAACGCTCGCATGGGCGCCTGCTGGCGGCCCGGCAGGAGGAGCGCGACCGGTTGCTCTACGAGCTCCACGACGGGCTCGGCCCGACCCTGGCGGCCCTCGCGCTGCAGGTGGACCGCGGCCGGCGCCTGGTCGACACCGATCCCGAGGGGGCCAAGCAGGTGATGGAGGAGCTGTCGGGCCGAATCCGCGGCACGGTCGAGAACGTCCGTGCGATCGTCAACGACCTGCGCCCGCCGCCCCTGGACACCCTGGGGCTCACGGGCGCGCTGGCCGAGCTCGGCCGGGGCTTCGCGGGTGACCTCCAGGTCGAGGTGGAGGCCCCGCCCGACCTGCCCGCTCTTCCGCCGCCGGTCGAGCTGGCCGCCTACCGGATCGCGGCCGAGGCCATGACGAACGCCGTACGGCACGCGATGGCGTCCCGGTGCACGGTGAGCCTGCGGGCGGGCGACGCGCCGGGCGTCCTGGAGCTGCGGGTCGACGACGACGGCGTTGGAGTGGGGGCTCCCGTCCGCCACGGGTTCGGCCTCGCCTCCATGCGGCGCCGGTCGGAGGAGCTCAACGGCACCTTCGAGCTGCTCGACCAGGCCGGGGCGGGCACGCACCTGGTCGTACGGCTTCCACTGGCGGTCCGATGATCCGCGTCATGGTGGTGGAGGACCACCCGGTGTTCGCCGAAGGGCTGGTCGCGCTCTTCCGCGACCTGCCCGAGGTGGAGGTCGCGGGAGTGGCGAGCACCGGCGAGGCGGCCGTCGAGCTGGTGGACCAGGTCGCTCCCGATGTCGTCCTGATGGACCTGCACCTGCCGGGTATGAGCGGGATCGAGGCGACCTCCCGCATCACCGCCCGGCATCCCGGCGTGGCCGTGCTGGCCCTGACCATGCTTTCCGACGACGCGTCGATCCTCGCCGCCGTACGGGCCGGCGCCCGCGGCTACCTGCTCAAGGAAGCGACGCCCGCGGACATCGTGCGCTCGCTGGAAGCGGTGGCTTCGGGCCAGGTCGTGTTCGGCGCGGCGACCGGAAACCGGGTGCTGGCCGCTCTCACCGCGCCGGCCGTGCGGCCCCGGCCGGTGCCCGAGCTGACGGAACGCGAACTGGAGGTCCTCGACCTCGTCGCCGCCGGTCTCACCAACCACGCCATCGCGCGGCGCCTCTATTTGAGTGAGAAGACTGTGCGCAACCACGTGTCGAACATCTTCGCCAAGCTCGGCGTCTCCGACCGCGCCGCGGCGGTGGCGCGCGCCAGGGACGCCGGCCTCGGCGAGCGGTAGTAGGGCCGGGGACCTGGCCCCTGAGGTGTGCCGCGGCCGTGCGTACAGTGAAGGGGTGTTGATCCACCCCTGGGACGCCGGCACGGACGAGGAGGCGCTGGCCTTCGTCCGCGCGAACGAGTTCGGCCATCTCATCGCGTCCGGACGTGACCGCGACGTGCCTGTGGTCGTGCCGACGCAGTTCCTCCTCGCCGACGCGTCCACGATCCTGCTGCACCTCGCCCGGCCGAACCCCATCTGGCCGGCGATCGAGGAGAACCCCGCCGTGGTCATGGCCGTGGCCGGTGACTGGGCGTACGTCGAGGGAGCGTGGAAGGCGCTGCCCGACGCCGGTGAGGACCCCCGGCTCGGCGTCCCCACGACCTACTACGCGGCCGTCCAGCTGGTCTGCCACGCGGAGATCGTCGACGACCCGGACGGCAAGCTCGGCATCCTGCGTGCCCAGCTCGCCCACCTGGACCACGACCTCGCCGATCCCGCCGAGCATCACCGGCGCCTGCCGGGCATCCGCGGGCTCCGGCTGACCGTCCAGAAGATCAACGGCAAGTTCAAGTTCGGCGGGAACGTGGACGAGGCCCACCGCAGGTACGTCGCGGAACGCCTCGCGGAGCGGGGCGGCCCCGGCGACCGCGCCGCCCGCGACCACCTCCTGCGCCGCCTCGGCCGCGAACACCACCCCTGAGCCGCCGCAACCGGCCCTCGATGGGGAGTCTCAGGCGTCTCCGATCAGGGCGAAGGCGAACGCGAGACGGCGATCCGGCCATCCTCGCGGATCCTGACGTGGGCGCCGCCCTCCGACGTCATCACGATCTCCTCGCCGGACCGCCATTCGAGCGAGCGGGGGCCCCGGGCGCGGTCGGACAGCTCGGGGCCGGAAAGCATGTTGTCGAGGGCGCCGTGCAGCAACCGTTCGGCCGCCCGGCCGGCGACGTCCTTGAGGCTGCCGCTCACCGTCCACCTCCTGCGCGGGCGCGACGTAGCAGAGCAGGCGCTGCTGTGCGGCGTCCTCGAAGAGGGTCGGCTCCGGAGCGGCGGGCAGTCCTGTGAGCTGCCTTGAGGCGACGTACGCGCACGGGGCGAAGACCCTGTCGGACTTCCCTCCGCGGGGCACCCGTATCGCACGGGCTCCCCGAGTGGCCGTTCTGCGCTTGGGCGTCACCGGGCGTTCCACCGCGCTCACGACGAACTCCCAGACGTCCGTCCAGGCGACGGGTTCCACCGGCGGCTCGGCCGCTTTCCCGGCGGTTCTGCGGAACACCACGACTGCCTCCCGATCCCTCCGTCCGTTCGGGGAGCGACAACTCCAGCCCCGAGATCGCGGAGGCGGAGAACCCGCGTGATCGTCCACGAGGTGGGCGACTTGTCGTACCCGGGGTGTAGAAGTGTGGCGTGGCTGCTGAGACGACCTGGGCGCAGGTGCTCGCCTGGAGGCTGAGACGGCAGTTCGTCGAGCCCGCGGGCGGCGCGGACGCGGTGGCGATCGCCCGGCGGCTGTGCGGGGTGCAGGCGCAGGTCGCCTCGTCGGCGGCGCTGGCCGTGGCCGTACGGCACGCGAGCCCGCGTCCGGGAGAGATCGAGGACGCCCTGTGGCGGGACCGCACGCTGGTCAAGACCTGGACGATGCGCGGCACGCTCCATATCCTCCCCGCCGACGAATTCCCCGCCTACCGCGCCGCCCTCGGGGCGCTCCGGTTCTGGGAGAGAGCCTCCTGGCAGCGTGGCCACGGGGTGTCCGCGCGGGAGATCGCGGCTCTCCTGGACGCCGTTCCGCAGGCGTTGTCCGGCCGGTCGCTGACCCGCGAGGAACTGGTCGAGGCGGTCATCGAGGTGACCGGGGACGCCCATCTGCGCGAGGCCCTCACGTCCGGCTGGGGCGCGCTGCTCAAGCCGCTCAGCTTCCTGGGCGAGCTGTGTCACGGCCCGCCGCACGACCGCAGGGTCACCTTCACCAGCCCGGCCGACTGGCTACCGGGCGGCCGGGAGGAGGCGCTCTCGCCGGAGGAAGGGGGAGTGCGGGTGCTCCGCGCGTTCCTCGGCGCCCACGGCCCGGCCACACCCCAAATGTTCGACGCGTGGCTGTTCCGCGGCCTCACGCCCAAGGCCGTGCTGCGGGGCTGGTTCGGGGAGCTGGAGGGCGAGCTCGCCCAGGTCGAGGTGGAGGGCATGCCCGCCGTGCTGCCGGCGGAGCTGCTCGACGACCTGCTGGCCTGCCCGCCGTCCGAGGGCGTGCATCTGCTACCCGGCTTCGACCAGTTCATCCTGGGCGCGCCGCGCGACCTGGAGCCGCTCCTGCCGAAGTCCGTACGGCCCAAGGTGAGCCGGGCTGCGGGGTGGATCTCGCCTGTGGTGATCCACCGGGGCCGGGTGGCGGGCGTGTGGGAGGCCAAGGAGGGGCGGCCGGTAGTCGAGCTCTTCGAACCGGTGCCGGAGCATCCTCTGGCCGCGGAGACCGACCGCGTCGCGATGCTTCTCGACGGGCTGTAGCCACGGGCGGGGCGCGGCAGGTCAGGCACCTGACCGCGGAGGCCGATCGCCATGCTCCTCGTCGGGCTGCAGCCCACGGCCGGACCGTAGCCGGGGCCGCGGCAGGTCAGGCCACCTCCTTGCGGAGCACGCGGACCACGCCGGCGGCCATGGGCAGGGCGATCCAGAAGACGGCCGACGTGGCGAGCCGGGCTCCCTCGCCCCAGGTCATGTCGCCACTCGCGAGAGGGGCGGCGGTGGTGTTGAGGTCGAGCCACTCGGCGAGGGCGGCACCGGCCGAGCCGAGCCTGCCGACGACGGCCCACAGGACCGGCGTGGACAGGCTGATCACGATCGCGGCGGGCGCGTTGAGGAGCAGCGTGCCGAGGGCGAGGCCCTGCGCGGCGACGAGCACGTTCACGCCGGTCCAGCCGAGCAGCCAGAGCGGCTGGACGTCCCAGTCGGCGGGGCCGCCGCCTACCCGGGCCACGACGGCCGTGACCGGAACCGCGACCAGCATGGCGAGCAGCGAGAGCGCCACCGCCGCGACCAGCGGTGACCCGGCTGGTGATAGTCGATGACGACGCGATGGTGCGGACCGGGCTGCGCCTGATCCTCGGCGGCGAACCCGACCTCGACATCGTCGGGGAGGCCGAGGACGGGCTGCGCGCGATGGACGTGATCCGCGACCTGCGTCCCGACGTGGTGCTGCTGGACGTCCGGATGCCCAACCAGGACGGGCTGACGACCACCGAGCTGCGGCGGGCCAGGCCCGGCCCGCCGCGGATCCTCGTGCTCGCGACGTTCGACGCCGACGACATGGTGCTGCGGGCCCTGCGGCTCGGGGCCGACGGCTTCCTGCTGAAGGACACCCCGCCGCCCCGGATGATCGAGGCGGTCCGCGCCGTGGCGAAGGGCGATCCGGTGCTGTCGCCGAGCGTCGCCCGGCAGGTGATCGCCGCGGCGACCGGCGGATCCGGGCCGTTCCTCCCGACGGCGAGAGAGGAGCTGAGCCGGCTCACCGAGCGCGAGCTCGAAGTCGCGGTCGAGGTGGCCCACGGCAGGTCGAACGCCGAGATCGCCGCACGTCTCTACATGAGCGTCGCCACGGTGAAGGCGAACATCACCCGGATCTTCGCCAAGCTCGGCACCGACAACCGCGTCCAGGTGGCCATGAAGGTGCGCGACGCCGGTCTCCTGTGACCACACCTCCTCGCCCCAAGGCCGGTCCCCGGGTGGCCCGTCTCCGTGGGGCCCGTCTCCGTGGGGCCCGGCCCGTCTCCGTGGGGCCCGTCTCCGTGGGGCCCGGCCCGTCTCCGTGGGGCCCGTCCCCGGGTGGCCCGTCTCCGTGCGGCCTGTCGCCGCGTAGTCCGGAGCGGTCGCGCCCACCGGCCCCCCTGCGGCGGGCCGTGACGGCCGCGACGGCGCTGGGTGCCGGCCGGGCGCGCGGCCGACACGGCGGCGACGGGGAAGCCGGGCCGGGGTCAGTCGAGCCAGGCGGGGGGAGAGGGCAGGTGCCGGTCGAGATCGTTCCACAGGCCGGGCGGGATCGGGGTGGTGGCGAGGCGCAGCGTCTCCTCCATCCGCTCGGGTTCCGAGAGGCCGACGATGGTGGACGCCACCCTGGGGTCGCGCAGCGAGAACTGCAGCGCGGCGGCGGCGAGCGGCACGCCGTGCTCGTCGCACGTCCGTTGCATGGCGCGGACCGACTCCCGGACGGCCTCGGCGGTCTCCCGATAGCAGTAGCGGGGCTGGGCGTCGGGCCCCTTGACCAGCATCCCGCCGCCGTACGGCGCGCCGTTGACGAAGGCGACCCCGTGTTCGAAGGCGTCGTCGAGCAGCGGATCGGCCTCGCGGTTCACCAGCGTCCAGCGGTTGTGGCTGATCACGGCGTCGAACACGCCGGTCGCGACGAAGTCGCGCAACAGTCCGATCGGGCCTGCCGCGATGCCGATGTGGTCGGCGACGCCGGCGTCGCGCAGCGCCACCAGCGCCTCCACCGCCCCGCCGGGGCTCATGGCCTCCTCGAACGTGATGTGGTATTCGGGGTCGTGCAGATAGAGCAGCGGCACGTTGTCGACGCCGAGCCGTTCGAGGCTCTCCTCGGCCGAACGGCGGACGCGCTCGCCGGAGAAGTCACCGGTGTCGGGGTCCGCGTCGACCTTGGTGGCCAGGACGAACCCGTCGGGGACGCCGCCGCGGTCGCGGACCACGGCGCCGATGCGCCGTTCCGCGCTGCCGTTGCCGTAGTTGTTCGAGGTGTCGAGGAAGTTGAACGGCCCGTCGAACACGGCTTCCACCGTGGCCCGCGCACGCTGCTCGCCGACCTCGTATCCGTACAGTCCCGGCATGTTCGCCAGAGGGCTGGTGCCGACGCAGATCGGCGTCACCGCCAGGCCGGTGCGCCCGAACGGCCGGCGCACCGACGGGTCGGGGACCGTCAGGCCGTCGAGCGAGTCGAGGGGCATCAGAGGGTGTCCTTCCGTCACGAGCCGTCGCCCTGACCGGGCGCCAGCCGGGCCACGGCCGCCGAGGCGAGCCGGTGTCCTTCCGCCAGCCGGGCCAGCACCGCGTCGGTCGCGGCGTCGGGCCGGGTCTCCTCCGCGTGGGCGGACCGCCAGGCGTGCAGCCGCCGCGCCCCCTCCGGCCAGGTGACGACCGGCCGGAACGACGGGACGAACCGCCTGATCTTCGTGGTGTCGAACACGGCGGTGTGCTGGAGGTCGCCCACGATCAGGTCGGACCAGAACCATTCGGGCGCGATCCGCGGCAGGAACTCGGCGGGCAGGTGGAGCAGCCGGGCCGGCGTAGCGACCGTCCGCCCGATGACCTCGTAGATCTCGTTCCAGGTCAGCGCCTCGTCGGAGGTGATGTGGAAGTCCTCACCGATCGCCTGCCAGGCGCCGATCAGACCGACGAGGCCGACGGCGAAGTCGTCGGCGTGCGTGAGGGTCCACAGGTTGGTGCCGTCGCCGGGCACCACGATCTCGTCGCCGCGGGCGACCCGGTCCCACGCCGTCCAGTCGCCGGGCAGCGGCGGGTGCGCGTCGTCGTAGGTGTGCGAGGGGCGGACGATCGTCACGGGGAAGTCGCGCTCGTCGTAGGCGCGGCGCAGGACGTCCTCGGCCGCGATCTTGTCGCGGGCGTACGCGAGGTAGGGGTTGCGCCGGGTGGTCGACTCGGTGATCGGCGCCCGCCGCACCGGCTTGTGGTAGATGGACGCGCTGCTGATGTAGACGTACTGGGCGGTATGGCCGTCGAGCAGGTCCACCATCGCCGCCGCGTCCCCGGCCGTGAAGCCGAGGAAGTCAACGACGCAGTCGTACGCGCTCCCGGCCAGCATGCGGCGCAACGCGTCGTGGTCCCGCACGTCGGCGGTGAGCGAGGTGACGCCCTCGGGCAGGGGACGGCGCCGGGCGGTCTGGCCCCGGTTTAGCACGTGGACGTCAAGGCCCCGGCGCACCGACTCGGCCACACAGGCCGAGCTGATCGTTCCGGTGCCACCGATGTAGAGGACCTTCACGCGGACTCCGAGTCGTGTGGCAGTGGCGGGCCGTGCCGCACCCGGGGTGCCGGCCGGCCCGGAAACTTTCGGGAAAATTGTGAAAATTGTCGATTTCCGGGAGCAACTTAGAGCGCGGCGTCATCCAACGTCAAGAGCGTGCGCCACCGGGCAGCCCAGGGCCGGTCCACTTGCCTTTGACGTCCGTACGGAGCCGTCTCGCCACCATTGTGGAGGGACGGCACCTTCCGCCGTTCAACCGGGCAGCAGCTCGCGGATGCGCGCGGCGTACGCACGGGGGTGTGTGGTGTTGCCGTTGTGCCCGCCGGGAAATTCCTTCGCCTCGACCCCGAGGAGCGCGGCGAGCTCCCGCGCGCACCGGTAGTCGAAGACGTGCCGGGGCGTGGTGCGGCCGAAGGCCGGGATGACGCGGACCGGCGTGTCCCTGAGCGCGGCGACGTCCAGCGTGTCGCGGGCGATCGCGGTGAAGTCGTTGCGGATGAAGAAGTCGAAGCCGGCCCGCCGCCGGTCGTCCAGCGCAAGCGGGGTCAGCCCGGGCTCGGTGTCCTGGGCGACGGGGTCGATGCCCAGCACCTCGGCGATCTTTACGACCGTGTCGGCGAGCCCGCGCTCACGGTAGAGGTCCTGCAGCTCCTCCAGCTCGCGTACGTGACGGACGCGTTCGGTGGCGACGGGGAGGAGCGAGGGGACCACCGGCTCGTGCGCGATCAGGGTGGCGAGCCGTTCGGGATGCTCGACGGCCAGGTGCAGCCCGATGGCCGCGCCGAAGCTGCAGCCGAGCATGTGCACCGGCCGGTCGGTCACGGCGGAGAGCAGGCGGTGGACGTCGTCCACGTGGTCGGCCATGGTCGCGCCGCGGCCGGGGTCGTCGAGGCTGCTGCGCGACAGGCCGCGCCGGTCGTAGGTGATGACGCTGTGGTCTCCGGCGAGGTGGCGGACCAGGTCGGCGGCGCGGCCCGCGTCGCCCTCCCCGCTCTGCGAGATGAGGAGCATGGGCCCGGCGCCGTGCACTTCGTAGTAGATGGCGGCGCCGTTCGTGCGGAGCATGCCGTTCATGGGGTCGTCCTCTCGGATCGGATGATCCGGACAATATTCCATCAAATTTGATGCATCAAGTTTGATGTATTGTGGAGCGGTGAACGGAGTCGACCTCTTCCTGCTCGGCAGGACCCTGATGAAGATCGGCGAAGAGGCCATGCCGGTCGGGGACGTCACCCCGTCGAAGGCCGCGCAGGCCGCCAGTGTCCGGACCGTGCTGGTGGTCGTCGCGGACCTGCGCGCCCACCCGGAGACCTCCGTGGGGGAGATCGCGGCCCGCACGGGTCTGCCGCAGAGTGCGGTGTCGGGAGCCGTCACCCGGCTGAAGGAGGCCGGGGCGGTCGTGACGGCCCCCGATCCGGCCGACCGCCGCCGGGTCCTGATCAAGCGGGCGCCCGGGCAGCCGGCGCGCGTGGAGGCGGTGCGGGCGGCCGGGATCGAGGGGCCCCTCGCCGCGGCGCTGGGCACCGACGACCCGGCGCAGGTCGCCGAGGTCGTCGCGGCGCTCGAATTCCTCGCCGGCCGCCTCGCGCCGGGAACGGCCGCCCGCCGTCCCTGACCCCGGAGACCGGGCGGCTTCCACAACGCCCGCCGTCCCTGACGCCGATGGACCGCTTCCGGGCAGGTCACCCGCCCGCCCCGAGAGCGGGCCTTCCGGGGCAGGGCTCAGAGGGACACGGCTCAGAGGGACACGGAGACGTTGGCGTCTCCGGGCTCGTCCAGCGTGAACGTGACCGTCCGGCCGCCGGCCGTGATCTCGTACTCGCCGAGGAAGCCGTCGAACCGGACCCGGCCGTCCGCGTCGGTGACCATCGTCGTCGGAGACAGCCACCACTCGCCCTTGATGAGCGAGCGCAGCGCGTCGTACGACGGCTTGGGGGTGCCGTCGGCGCGGACGAAGCCGCCCGGCGCGCCGAGCCAGCCGCCGTCCGACAGGCCCCAGTAGGTCATGGCCTCCACGGCCGGGTGGGACAGCAGGGTCTTGTAGTGACGCACGACCTCGTCGGCCTGGCGGGCCTCGCCCTCGGGCGTGGTCGGCCACTCGGGGATCTGGTAGTCGTTCAGGTCCACGATCTCCTCCGGCATGATGTGGCCGGAGACGATCGTCGTCTCGGTGAAGTGGATGGGCAGGCCATACCGCGCGAAGCGGTCGATCGTCGCGAGCGTCTTCTCCTCGCCCCAGTAGCCCTGGTGCATGTGGCTCTGCAGGCCGAGTACGTCGATCTTGATGCCCGCCTCGAGTACGCCCTCGATCAGGCACTCGTACGCCGCGGACATGTCGAAGTCGTTGAGCAGCAGCGTGGCGTGGGGATTGGCCTCGCGGGCCGCGTCGAAGACCATGCGGACCATCGGGATCCGGCCGATCTCCCGGCAGATCCGGGTGATGCCGTTGTCGTACTTGTCGAAGATCGGCATGATGACGACCTCGTTGATGACGTCCCACATGTCGATGACGCCGGCGAAGTCGGTCATTTCGCGCCGGATCCGCTCCACCTGGGCCTTGGCGATCTCGGCGTTCGACAGGTCCATCAGCCAGCCGGCGGTCTCGGTGTGCCAGGCGAGCGGGTGGCCCTTGACGACGACGCCGCGGTCGGCGAACCACCGCGCAGTGGTGAGCAGCCGCTCGGTGTTCGGCCGGCCCCGGACCGGCTCGAAATGTCCCCAGTAGAAGGGCAGCGTGGCGAAGTTGAACAGGTCGAACCACAGGTCGGCGACCTGCTGGGATCCGGCCGCCGGAGCCTCGCCGAGCGACGGCCGCCCGCCGGTGTCCGTGGTGGTCTCGCCGTTGGCCAGGGGAATGAAGTCGAACCCGATGCAGCCGAACAGGAACTTGTGCCGGCGCTGCGCGACGACCACCTCCTGGCCGGCGAGGGGCGCGCCGTTCGCGCTCACGGTGAGAGTGGCACCCGCGGTGCGGTGCTTCCTGATCAGCGGGTCGGGGGCGACGGCTCCGGAGACGGAAGCGGGGTGGGACGACATCGAGCGGCCTCCAGCGATCTCAAGGCGGAGAAGTCCCCTCCGGGAGCCTCTTCGCCCCGGCCGGAGAGGTCTGTGATCCCGAGCACGTTAGCGCTCTTGCCGCTCGAAAGTGCACAGACCGCTCCATCCGATGCGATCAACGGCCGGAGTGGCGCGTTCAGTGGACGAAGTGGGTGAAGCGGGCGGCGGGCTCGCCGCGCAGCCGTCCCTCGGGCAGTCGGCGCCCGCACAGGACCAGCACCAGGTCCTGGGCCGCGCCGGACAACGGGGTGCCCGTTCCGAGCGACCAGTCGACGTCGTCGGCGCGCAGCTCCACGCCGTCCAGGTCGACGCCGAAATATCTGCGGCTCCGCGGGGACAGCGCGTTGTCGAGCAGGACGCGCAGGCGGTCGCCCGGCACCCGCCGGTCGATCCCGAGCGCCACGGTGACGTCCATGCCGTGGATGACGTCGTGCGACAGCGCGCCCGCGTAGCCGCCGCCCGGAGGCCGCCAGGGGTGCTCGGCGTTGTCCCGCAGGCAGGCGGTCAGCTCGCGCGGGCCGAGAGCCGCCGCATCCTGGCGGGCGAGGCGGTCGGCCAGCCGGTCGAAGTTGCCGCGGGCCCTGACGAGACCGGCCACCACGCTCAGCCCGGAGTGCCGGTAGGGCATCGTCATGTGGGCCACCACCTCACGCACCCGCCACCCCGCGCACAGCGAGGGCGCGTCCCAGGACTGCTGCGGCAGCTCGCTCAGCAGGTCGGCCAGTTCGCGGCGTTCGGCCGCGATCTGCCGCCGGATCTCGGTGTCCATTCGTTCGTCGCCTTCCGGTCGTGTCCGTCCGTACGCCCACCCGACGAACGGGCGCGCACCGGATGGACACCTGCCTGCCGTACGCGCATTGATTGCGTGGCACGCATCTTGTGCGTGTCACGCAATCCCTCGTAAGGTCGCCGCGTGAACGACGACGGCATGGACCTTCGGGCCCGCAACAAGCAGGCCACCCGGGAGGCGATCGGCCGGGCCGCGCTGCGCCTGGCCATCGAGCGGGGTCCCCACGGGCTCGCTCTCGTGCGGGTTCACGACATCGCCACGGCGGCGGGCGTGTCGCCCCGCACCTACAACAACTACTTCTCCAGCAGGGAGGAGGCGATCTGCGCCTTCCAGGCCGACCAGTCAAGGCGTGCCGGGCAGGCGCTGCGCGCGCGGCCCGCCGAGGAGCCGCTGGACCAGGCGGTCACCGCGGCCGTGATCGATCTCTACACCGACCCCGAGCCCGACAAGGCGGGCCTTCGGATGATCATGATGACGCCCGAGCTGGAAGGTGAGGCGCTCAAGGCTTTCAGCATGGCGGAGGGGCCGCTCGCCGAGGCGATCGCGGCGCGCACCGGCACCGATCTCGCGCGCGACGTGTATCCCGCCGTCATGGCCGCCGCGGTCACCGGCGCCGTACGCGTGGCCGGACGGCACTGGCTCGAACCGGGGAACACCGAGCCCTTCGCCGCCGTCCTGCGCCGCACCCTGTCCTGCGTCTTCTCCGCCACGCCGCCCGCGCCGTCCCAACCCTCCGCGCCGTCCCAACCCTCCGCGCCGCCCGAACCCTCCGCGCCGTCCCAACCCTCCGCGCCGCCCGAACCCTCCGCGCCGCCCGAACCCTCCGCGCCGCCCGAACCCTCCGCGCCGCCCGAACCCTCCGCGCCGCCCGAACCCTCCGCGCCGCCCGAACCCTCCGCGCCGCCCGAACCCTCCGCGCCGCCCGAACCCTCCGCGCCGCCCAGGGCCCGCGCGGTCTCTGAACGTCCGGAAAGGAACAACGGAAGATGAACGGCAAGGGCATCAACTTCGACACCGGCTTCGCGGACGCGGCCGCCCGCGCCGCCGGGCGCAGCACCCGGGAGCCGTTCGACCTCGACGTGGTCGAACGGGAGATGCGCGTCATCCGTGAGGATCTGCACTGCACCGCCGTACGGATCACGGGCGGCGACCCCGGACGGCTCAAGGCGGCGGCCACCCGCGCCGCCGCCGCCGGCCTGGACGTCTGGCTGTGCCCGTTCGCCTGCGACATCACCACCGCCGAGCTGCTCGCCGTGATCGCCGACTGCGCCGAGCACGCCGAGCGGCTGCGCCGCGAGGGCGCCGAGGTCGTGCTGGCCACCGGCTCGGAGGTGAGCCTGTTCACCGACGGGTTCCTGCCCGGCGCCACGTTCGCGGACCGGATGCCCCTGCTGGCCCGGCCGGAGACCCTGCACGAGGCGCTCCCCCTGCTGCCCGGCCGCGTCAACGCCTTCCTCCGTGAGGCGGTCGCGGTCGCCCGCGAGCGGTTCGGCGGCCGGATCGGCTACTGCTCGATTCCTCTCGAACAGGTGGACTGGACGCCCTTCGACGTCATCGCCACCGACGCCGGCTATCGGTCGGCCGCCACCGCGGCCCACTATCGGGACAACATCCGCGCCCTGGTCGCACAGGGAAAGGCGCAGGGCAAGCCGGTGGCGATCACCGAGTTCGGCTGTGTCACCCACCGTGGCGCGGCCGACCTGAGCGAGCGCGGCGACTCGATCGTCGAGTGGGGCAAGGACGGGGCGCCGGCCGGTCTGACCGGCGACCATGTCCGCGACGAGCACGAGCAGGCGGCCTATCTCCGCGAGGTGCTGGGAATCCTCGACGACGAGGGAGTGTACGCCGCCTTCTGGTACACCTTCGCCCGGTATGACCTGCCCCACCGGGACGATCCCCGCACGGACTTCGACATGGCCAGTTGCGGCGTGGTGAAGGTGCTGGAGGACCGCCAGGGCACGGCCTACCCCGGCATGCCCTGGGAACCGAAGGCCGCGTTCGCGGCCCTGGCGGACTGCTACCGAGCCTGACACCTGAGCCTGAGACCTGAGCCTGACACCCGGGTCCGGCACCCGGGCCTGGCGCACGGGCCTGGCACCCGGACCTGACATCCGGGCCTGGCACCTGGGCCTGGCACCTGGGCCTGGCACCTGGGCCTGGCGCACGGGCCTGGCACCTGGGCCTGGCGCACGGGCCTGGCACCTGGGCCTGGCGCACGGGCCTGACGCCCGGGCCGTCCAGCCGACGCCGTCAGCCGGCGGCTTCAACCGGCGCGCTCAGCCGAGGGCGGCGAGGCGGCGGGCGAGGTAGCGGCGCTCGGCCTCGGTGGTGGCCAGACCGGCCGCCTCCCGGTAGGCGTCGGCGGCCTCGGCCGTACGGCCCAGGCGGCGCAGCAGGTCGGCGCGGGCGGCGGGCAGCAGGTGATAGCCGGCCAGGGCGCCCGTTTCCCGCAGGGCGTCGACCAGCGCCAGGCCCGCGGCCGGGCCGTACGCCATGCCGACCGCGACGGCGCGGTTCAGCTCCACAACGGGCGAGGGGACCAACCGGGCGAGCCGCTCGTACAGGACGGCGATCTGCGCCCAGTCGGTGTCCTCCGGGCGGGCCGCCGTGGCGTGGCAGGCGGCGATGGCGGCCTGCACCTGGTAGGGGCCGGGCCGCCCCCGTCGCAGCGTGCCGTCCAGCAGGGACACGCCCTCGGCGATCTGGGCGGTGTCCCACCGGCCGCGGTCCTGGTCCTCCAGCACCACCAGGTCGCCGGCCTCGTCGAGGCGGGCGGCGCGGCGCGCGTGGTGCAGCAGCATCAGCGCGAGCAGGCCCGCCGCCTCCGGCTCGTCCGGCATCAGCCGCACCAGCACCCGGGCCAGCCGGATCGCCTCGTCCGCGAGGTCGTGCCGTACGAGGTCGGCGCCGGCCGTCGCCGAGTAGCCCTCGTTGAACAGCAGATAGAGCACGGCGAGCACCGCCGGGAGGCGCTCGGGCAGCAGGTGGGCGGGCGGCACCCGGTAGGGGATGCCCGCATGCCTGATCTTCTGCTTGGCCCGGGCCAGCCGCTTGGCCATCGCCTGCTCCCCCACCAGGAACGCACGCGCGATCTCGGCCGTGCCGAGCCCGGCCAGGGTGCGCAGGGTCAGCGCCACCCTGGCCTCCAGCGCGAGCGCCGGATGGCAGCAGGTGAAGATCAGCCGCAACCGGTCGTCCGGCACGTCCGGCTCGTCGTCGCCGAAGGCGTCGTCACCCGTCCTGAGCACGCCCGCGACCTCCCGTAGCTTGGCCGCGCCGGTGGCCTCGCGGCGTAGCAGGTCAACCGCCCGGTTGCGCGCGGCGGTGGTCAGCCACGCCCCGGGCCTGCGCGGCACGCCGTCGCGCCGCCAGGTGCGCAGGGCCAGCGCGAAGGCGTCCTGCGCGCACTCCTCGGCCAGGTCCCAGTCGCCGGTCCAGCGGATGAGGGTGGCCACGACCTGCCCCCACTCCTCCCGGAAGGCCCGGTCGACGGCGGCCTCGATCGGCGGCGTCACAGGTCGAGGAGCGGCCGGATCTCGATCGCGCCGTACGCCGCGGCGGGATGGGCGGCGGCGATCTCGATGGCCTCGTCCAGGTCGGCGCACTCGATCAGGCAGAATCCGCCGAGCTGCTCCTTGGTCTCGGCGAACGGCCCGTCCGACAGCAGCACCTCGCCCTCGCGCACCCGCAGCGTGGTGGCGTCGCTCGGCGGGCGCAGCCCGGCGCCCCCCCGGAGCACGCCGCGCTCGGCCATCTTCCCCGACCCCCCGCCGCACCCGTCGTCGGCGTGCTCCGCCGCCGACTCGTCGCCGCAGATCAGCAGCACGTATTTCATGCGTCCTCCTCGGGGCCGGTATCCCATCATGTCCCCACGACGAACCGACGAACGGCGACGGCCGGAACGGACACCCGAGGGCGGACGTCTTCCTCGGCCTGCTCGCCTCGCGACGGCGTACGTACGGGAACCGGGCGGCCGGGACAGGTCGTTGGCAGCGGTGAACGACCCGCGACCAAGGGAGTGATCGGTGTTCCGCAAGCTGATGGCCGCGCTCGGGGCCGGCGTGGAGGTCGACACGGTGCTGCGCGACCCGCACGTGCGTCCGGGAGAGACCCTGTACGGCGAGGTCCGTTTCAGGGGCGGGTCGTCCGACCACAAGGTGGACGGGATCACCGTCGACTTCACCGCCGTCGTGGAGGTCGAGCGCGGCGACCAGGAACACCACGCGACCTACAGCTTCCTGCGGGCGCCGGTGTCCGGGCCGTTCGAGCTGCGGGCGGGGGAGGCCCGCGCGCTGCCGTTCGCGATCCCGGTGCCGTGGGAGACGCCGGTCAGCGCGGTCGGCGGGCGTCCGTTGCCGGGCATGCGGCTCGGCGTGGCCACCGAGCTGGCGCTCGCGGGCGCGCTCGACAAGGGCGACCTCGACCCGCTGTACGTCAACCCGCTGCCCGCGCAGGACCACCTGCTGGGGGCGCTCGTCCGCATGGGGTTCCACTTCAAGCGGGCCGACCTGGAGCGCGGCACCCTCCGGGGCTCGACCATGCCGTTCTACCAGGAGATCGAGTATCACGCCGGTGCGGAGTGGCGCCGCCACTTCAGCGAGCTGGAGCTGACCTTCATCGCCGGACCGCACTCGATGGACGTGGTCCTGGAAGCCGACAAGAGGGGCGGCTTCCTCACCTCAAGCCACGACGTCTACAACCGCTTCCGCGTCGGGTACGGCGACCACCCCGGCAGGGTGGAGCAGGCGCTGCGCGACGGCCTCACCGCGATGGCCCGGCGCCGCGGCTGGTTCTGACCTCCGTACGGAAAAGCGCCCACCGAACGCCGGGCGTGTCGTGTGCGGGTCAGCCGGCGGGGTGCCGGACGACACCGGCCGGGGAATGGTCGTGCCGGTGACCGTCGAGGCCGGCCGAGGGCTGGTCGTGCCGGTGGCCCCCGAGGCCGGCCGGAGGACGGTCGCGCCGGTGGCCGTCGCCGCCAACGTGGGGTCGATCGTGGCGATGGCCGTCGAGGACGGCGTGGTGGTCCACGCCGTCGTGAGGCAGCGGATCGGCGTGCACGATCGCGGCCGTCAGCCGGGGGACGGCGTGGATCAGGTTGTGCTCGGCCTCGGCCGCGACCCGGTGCGCCTCCACCACCGTGGCGGCCGGATCGACGACGACCTCGCACTCGGCCCTGAGCCGGTGACCGATCCAGCGCAGCCGCACCTGGCCCAGGCCGAGCACGCCGGGCGTGCCCCGCAGGGTCGCCTCGGCGAGGTCCACGAGAGCGGGGTCGACGGCGTCCATCAGCCGCCGGTACACCTCACGCGCCGCCTGCCGCAGCACCATCAGGATCGCGACCGTGATGAGCAGGCCGACGGCGGGGTCGGCCCAGGTCCAGCCGAGGGCCGCTCCTCCGGCTCCGGCGAGGACGGCCAGTGAGGTGAAGCCGTCGGTGCGGGCGTGCAGCCCGTCGGCGACGAGGGCGGCCGAGCCGATCTCACGCCCGACCCGGATGCGGTGGCGGGCGACCAGCTCGTTCCCGGCGAAGCCCACGAGCGCCGCCGCCGCGACGGCCCCCAGGTGGGAGACCTCTCGCGGCTCCAGGAGCCGTCCGATCGCGGCGTACGCGGCGGCGATCGAGGAGGCGGCGATCGTCACGACGATGACGACGCCCGCCAGGTCCTCGGCCCGCCCGTAGCCGTAGGTGTAGCGGCGGGTGGGCGGACGGCGGCCGAGCAGGAACGCGATCCCGAGCGGCACGGCGGTCAGGGCGTCGGCCGCGTTGTGCAGGGTGTCGCCCAGCAGCGCCACCGACCCCGACAGCGCCACCACGGCCGCCTGGACCACCGTGGTCGCGCCGAGACCGGCCAGCGACACCCACAGCGCCCGCATCCCCCGGGCGGACGACTCCATCACCGAATCGATCTTGTCCGCGTGCTCGTGCGAGTGGGGGCGCAACAGGTGCGCCACCCGCGCACGAAGCGCCGCCGCACCGCGTCCATGCCCATGCCCATGCCCATGGCCGTGCCCGTGCTCGTGTCCATGCCCATGCCCATGGCCGTGTCCGTGCTCGTGCTCGTGTCCGTGCTCGTGCTCGTGTCCGTGGCCATGTCCATGCCCGGGGGTGACTTGTCGCCGGCTCATGGCACCCACGATGGCGCGAAAAACCCGTCGCAGCATCTCGACAAGAGCTGGGGCGGCGCAGTTGCGAACACCCCGCACCTGCCGAGCCTCCGGAACTCCTTCACGGTGCTCCGCGTCACGCTGCCGGGCCGGTGATGCCGGCTCCCGCCGGCCGGTGTGCGGCCGCACCTCGCGCAGCAGCAGTGTTCCCCGCGACGTTCCCCGCGACGTTCCCCGCGACGTTCCCGGCTACGTTCCCGGCGACGCGGCGCACCCCTCCGGCGCTTGTCCGACGGCGGCGGCATCGCCCCAGCATGGGGGTGTCGTCACGAGAATCTCCTTCTGTCTCTAGGCTCTCACCGGCACGTCGCCGAACCCCCGGCCCGGCAGGTGCAAGAGAACACCAAGACGCGGCTGCGACAACTGTCACTGTCACAGCAAGCGACATCAGAAGGACGGACATGCACAGCACCATCGAAGACGCGCTGCGGGGACAGGTCGCCGGCCGGGTCCTGGTCGCGGGACAGGACGGGTTCGAGGAGGAGGCCGCCGGGTTCAACCTCGCCGTGCGCCACCGGCCCGCCGTGATCGTCGCGGCGCGGGACGCCGGCGACGTGGCAGCGGCCGTACGGCTCGCCGCCGCGCACGGGCTGCCCGTGGCCGTGCAGGCGACCGGCCACGGCGCCGTGCAGGCGGCCGACGGCGCGGTCCTGATCAGCACCCGCGCGATGCGGGAGGGCGTGGTGGACCCCTCCGCCCGCACCGCCACGATCGCGGCCGGCTGCACGTGGGGCGAGGTCATCGCCGCCGCCGCGCCGTACGGCCTGGCCCCGGTGTGCGGCTCGGCGACCGGCGTCGGCGTGGTCGGCTTCACGCTCGGCGGCGGCATCGGGCCGATCGCCCGCACTTTCGGGTTCGCGGCCGACCACGTGCGGGAGCTCACCGTCGTCACCGGTGACGGTGTGGTGCGCACCGCCGACGCGGTCCGCGAGCCCGACCTGTTCTGGGCGCTGCGCGGCGGCAAGGCCGGGTTCGGCGTCGTCACCTCGATCACCGTGGACCTGCTGCCGCTCACCGGCCTGTACGGCGGCGGCCTGTTCTACGCGGCCGAGGACGCCGGGCGGGTCCTGCACGCCTACCGCGGCTGGGCCGGCACGCTGCCGGAGACCACCGGCACGTCGGTCGCGCTGCTGCGCCTGCCCCCGCTGCCCGAGCTGCCGCCGCAGCTCAGCGGCAGGTTCGTCGTCCACCTGCGGGTCGCCCACGTGGGGGAGGGACAGGAGGCCGAGGCGCTGCTGGCCCCCATGCGGGCCGTGGCCGAGCCGGTGCTCGACGCCGTCGGGCCCCTGCCGTACACGGCGATCGACTCCATCCACCAGGACCCGACGCAGCCCATGCCGGTCGTGGAGCGGGGCGCGCTGCTGCGCGAGCTGACGGCCGAGACCGTGGACGCGCTGCTCGCGGCCGCCGGCCCGGCCGCGCAGGTTCCGCTCGCCGTGGTCGAGCTGCGCCAGCTCGGCGGCGCGCTCGCCCGTCAGCCCGCGGAGCCCAACGCCGTGGGCGGGCGCGACGCCGCCTTCACGCTGCTGGCCGTCGGCGCGCCGGTGCCGGAGCTGATGGACACGGCCGTCCCCGCGGCCGTACGGGCCGTGATCGAGGCCCTCGCGCCCTGGTCGACCGGCGGCGCACAGATCAACTTCCAGGGCGGCGCGCTGGCTCCCGAGCAGATCTCGCGGGCCTGGCCGGAGGAGACGCTGCGGCGGCTGGCGAAGCTGCGCGAGGTCTACGACCCGGCGAACCTGTTCCGCTTCGGCCACGTCGTCCCCCGGCAGGGCTGAGCATGGTCGTGTGAAGAATGCTCGTGTGCTCGGCGTCGACGCGTGCAGGGCGGGCTGGATCGGGGTGATCCCGCCCGCCGGGGGCGGCGGTGCGGCGCGTGCCTGCTTCGCGCCGCGCATCGCGGACCTGGTCGCCCAGGCCGACGTGGACGGCGAGGTCGCCGTCGTGGCGGTGGACATGCCGATCGGCCTGCCCGACGGTCTCCCCGGCGGACCCGGCGGACCCGGCGGACCCGGCGGACCCGGCGGCCCTGGCCCTGGGAGCCGGGGCCGGGGCCGCCGCCGGGCGGACGTGCTGGCGCGGGCGGAGCTCGGCCCCCGGTGGCGGTCGGTGTTCATGACCCCGGCGCGTGCCGCGATCGAGGCGGACGACTACGCCACGGCCGTGGCCGTCAACCGTCGGCTGACCGGCGAGGGCGTCTCCCGCCAGGCGTACGGGCTCAGGGAGAAGCTGCTGGAGGTCGAGCGCTGGGTGCGGGAGACGGGCAGGCGCGTCGTGGAGATCCACCCCGAGCTGAGCTTCGCCCGGCTCGCCGGGGCGCCCCTGCCGCACCCGAAGACGACGTGGGCGGGCGCCGAACGGCGATGCGAACTGCTGGCATCGGCGGGCGTCGTGCTCGCGGGCGACCTCGGCCCGGCCGGGGCGGCGGCTGGAGTGGACGATGTGCTCGACGCGGGCGCCGCCGCCTGGACGGCCCTGCGGGTGGCGTCCGGGGAGGCGCGGCCGCTGCCCGATCCTCCCGAGGTCTTCTCCGACGGCATCCCCTGCGCCATCTGGGCCTGAGCACGGAGCCGTACGCCGCGCGCCCCAGAGGCGCGGCGTACGGCCGGGCTCACGAGGGTCAGGGGAAGAGCCGGGAAAGCCAGGACCGCCAGGCGGCCTCGACCTGCTCCTGGTCGGCGTCCTCGGCGAAGACATGGTGTCCGAGGACCACCACGTTCCCCCGCTTCGGGCCGGAGTGGATGAACCGGTAGAGCCCGTCGGCGGTCCGCACGCCGAGGAAGCCCGGGAAGCCGGTGTAGTCGACCACCCCGTCCTCCGGCGGCAGCCCGTCCACCGCGAGCCGTACGGGGTCGCCCAGCCGGACCGTGGCAGGCAGGCCCAGCGCGTCCTTGATCGCCGTCCAGGCCGGCTCGCTCTCGGCCGCCTGGGGGCGTGCGGCGGACACGACCGTGACCGGGCGCCCGCGGAAGTAGGTGAGGTATTGGACCAGCTTGTGCAGGTACATGTCCCAGCCGACGCCCATCGCCTCGAACTCGGTCTCCCAGTCGTCGCCGAGGAAGCCGTGCTGCACCAGGCGCAGGACCGTGCTGCCGTGCTCGCGCCCCTCGATGAGATATTCCATCGCCGTGAACGTGCCGTCGGGGTTCTCGTCACTGCGGAACGCGAACCGCTTGCCGGGCTCGTACGAGGTCACGGTGGTGCTCTCGCTGTTGCCGAACATGGTGAACCGGCCGCGGCCGCCCTCGACGGGCTCGATCTCGGTGCGTCCCATGAACCAGGAGTCCACCCCCGGACCGGTGGCGATCGCCTCCCAGACCTGGTCGGGGGTCGCGTCCAGCTCGATTTCCTTGTGCAGCTCGAACTCGTGCGGCACTAGCGCTCCTCGGTGTCGGCCGTCCGGGGGACGGCGGGATGGACGGCGACGACCAGACGGTGCTCGCGCCCGCCTTCGGCCGAGTCGTCGTGATACTTGGTCACGAGCGCGGCCACGGCGGCCGACAGCTCCTCGGCGAACGCGGCGCGGTCGGCGGCGGAGGCGAAGCGCACCCTGCCGTCGATGGCGAACGTCGCGAGCTTCTTGCGTGCCTGGGACGCTCCCACGATCAGCGTGCCCACGTCGCGTACGAGCTGGGCGGCGAGCGCCAGCAGCCACCGCGCCGACAGCCGGTCGGGTGAGCGCGACGGGTCGGGCGCGACCGACGCGAGCGCGGCGGGGGAGATCACGAACGACGCCGCCGTCGCCCGCATGACCCGTTCGTTGACGTTGCCCTTGCGGCGCTCCTCGACCAGCTCGACGAGGCCGTGCCGCTCCAGGGTCTTGAGGTGGTAGTTCACCTTCTGCCTCGGCAGCCCCACCTTGGCCGCCAGCATCGTCGCCGAGTTGGGTTCCGTAAGCTCGGCGAGCAACCGCGCCCGCATCGGATCGAGCGACGCCTCCGCCGCGGCCGGGTCCTCGATCACCGCCACGTCTTTCATGCCCAAAGCATCGCTCCCGACAAACTAATTTGTCAAGGCAAACAGAGATGTCGGTGTTGAACCCGCACTCATGCGGTCCTACGTAGCCGGATCGGCGATTCACTCGAAGACGACGATCAGGAGGGTTCGTATGGGCAGGCGCAAGGACGAATTGACCCCCGTCGAGGCGTTGACGGTGGCGCTCACCACGGTCGGCACCTTTCAGGGATACGTGCAGCATGCCGACGCCAAGGTCGCCACCGTCACCACCGTGCATCTCGGGGCGGCGGCGGTGGCGGCGACGCAGATGGGGGCGCTGGCCGGCCTGCGCGCGCCGGGAGCGCCCATCGCCCTGGGAGTGGTCGCCGTTGTGCTGGTCACGCTCTACGTCGCAGGCTTCCTCGTCGCCGGCTATCACCTCGTGCAGGGCTTACGTCCTCGCCTGGACGGGCCTGCCGGGCCCAACAGGTTCGGCCTGGCCGGTCCGGGAAGCGGACCGTCGCGGGTGAGCGCCCCACAGCAGGAACGGGAGGCGTGGCTCCTCGCAGGCACGCTGGCCGAACTGAGCCGTGAGAAGCACCGCAGGGTGGGACGAGCGCTGCCGTGGACGGCCCTCATGCTCGTCGCCACCCTGCTGTGGCTCGCCCTGGGAGCCCTCTATGGCTGACCGAAGCCGCTCGGCAGCAGCGGATCGGGGTCGAGGGGTGGAACCGCCAATCCCAGCGCGGTCATCGCACCCCGCAGCGCAGTCTCGCTGCCGAGCAGCAAGTCCAGGAGGTTGCCCCTCTCATGGAGGGTCATCAGCTTGTCGAGCTTCTGGATGAAGTGAGCGGCCGTGTCCTCGCTCTTGTCCAGCATCTCCGCGATGATCTCGGCCTTGGCCTGCGGTTGTTCGGCCAGGCGCATGGCATATCTGGTCAGCTCGCTCGTGCGGGCCCCGGTGAGGAACCGTTCCCAGGCGGCCCGGACCTCTTCGGCCGTCTCCGCCCGACGTTTCGCCTCCGCGACATCGCAGTCGATCTCGTAGAGACGGCGTGCCCGTGCCTGTTGCAGGGCACGCAACTCCTCGCAGGGCCGCACCTCCGCCTGCGCCGTCCATCGCAGGAGCACCCGCCTGTTATGTACCGGAAGCCCTCGGAGAAGAACGTTCAGCGCGTCGTTCACCTCGTGCTCGGCGCTCTCCGGGTGGTACGGCGAGTGCCGCCGTGTGATCGCCCGCGTCTCGGCCCGTACGCGTCCCTGGACATGGTCGCGCTCGGCGGCGTCAGGACCTTCCGGCCGGCGCCTGCCGCTCGCGGACCAGGACAGCGTGACCGTAACGTCGAAGTCGAAGACGTCCCCTCGCGTCGGGGCGGTGAACGAGAACTCGCTCACGTTCTCCGCCGTGTCGAGGCCCCTGGCGGGCATGTGGTATCGGATGAGCCACATGACGTTCAACTCCCTTCGATGAGCGCCGCGACCCGGGCGGCGACTTCGGCGTCGACTTTTCCAATCCGGCTCCAGAGCCGGAGATGGAAGGACAGGGACATCCGCAGCTCCCCGGGCGGCCGGGTAAGCACCTCGGAGAGGACGCGCCGGACTCCGGCGTCCGCCTCCCACCTGCCGAGCCAGTCGCTCAGCAGGTCCCACGCCTCCGGTGTGAGCGCTGCGTCTTCTCCGCGGGTGACGCCGTGGAGAAGGATGTGGCGCCACAGCGCCACGAGATCGTCTGCCGCGCCGGGATCCGCAGCCAGGTCGATGACCCGGATCGCGTCGGGGGACGCGAGCAGTCGCACGAACGCGAGGGCGGCGGCTCGGCCCGGCCACTTCGACTCGGGATCGGCCGACCATTCCACGAGGGCGGAGATGATCCTCCGGGTGTTCTCCGGGACCTCGGCGTTCTCGGTGTCCTGATGGATCTGGGAGACGGCGCGGGCGACGCTCTCGGCGAGAACGTAGCCCGACGTCTTCGCGATGTCGCGGAGAACGCGCAGGGCCTCCTCGACATGGCGTGCTCCCAGCCACGAACCGCAGGCGCGGATCACCACGGATTGGGCTCTTCGGCCGTTGCGGGCCCAGCGGCCCAGGCACTCGAGAACCCTCGGCTCCACCTGCGGGTCGCGGGCCGCCGAGACGAGCGCCCAGGCGGCCAGTTCGCGTCGCTCGAACTCTTTGCTGTCCCGCCACTCCTCGAGGAAGCGGTCACAGATGGCGTGGAAGTCGTAGGTGGCCAGAAGCCCGATGGCCTCGGCCGCCTTCATCCGCGTGCCGAACTCTTCGTTCTCCGTCAGCTGGTGCAGCCACGCCAGCAGTGGCTCGTGGATCGTGGGCTGCTCCTCCCAGACGACCCGCAGGATCGAACCGGCCATCGGGGGCTCGTCGAACTCGACGACCTGCCCGTCGCCGCCCTGCCCCGTCTCCTTGACCCTGATACCCGTGTCCTCGGTCCAGTCGCTGAGCCACTCCCACATGTGGTGCCGTCGCGGCTGCTCGACGGTCGTCTGCCGAGCCAGTTCCTCCTCGATGAGAGTCGCCAGCCTCAGGGTCTGCGTGGCGACGACGGCCGCCGCTGATCCGCTGAGAACAGAGCCGGCGATCAGGAAGCTGCGCGCCCTCCGGGGCGTCTCCCTGGCGAGCAGAGTCCTCGCTCTGAGGCGTCTCTGTTCGGGCAGCGCCTCCAGGATCTCGCCGACGGACCGGCCGCGCAGGAGGCCGGTCGCCACCTGCAGGGCCAGAGCGCGCGCCTCGCGAGGACGCCGGTAGCGCGCCAGCTTCTCCCGGACGAGTTCGTCGGCCGCCGTCTTGTCGGCCCGCTCCTGGGGGTGGGCCTCGCCGCCCTCGCACAGCTCGTGGACCAGCCAGT
The DNA here is from genome assembly GCF_008033685.1 of Microbispora sp. CSR-4. Classification (NCBI taxonomy): domain Bacteria; kingdom Bacillati; phylum Actinomycetota; class Actinomycetes; order Streptosporangiales; family Streptosporangiaceae; genus Microbispora; species Microbispora sp. CSR-4. The sequence goes on along the minus strand of NZ_VJVX01000014.1, from coordinate 84,215 downwards.
TGGCGAACACGTTGTCCAGCGGAGGCGGCTCGTGTCGCACGGTCCAGTCGTGCTCGGGGAACCCGGGGCCGGCCAGAACGACGATGCGGGCCCCGGCCCGCTCGGCGACTCTGCACAGGTGTCCGAGCACCTGGTCGGCATGGCCGCTCCAGGTGGCGTCGTCACCCCCTGTCACGATGTACCCCGTCGCGTCGCGTAGGTCGGCGGCGACGAGGCGTAAAGGGTCCCGCCCGAGATGAAGCCAGGCGAGACGCCCGTCGTCACCGGTCCACCGGGCCAGGGCGGCCAGAGCGGCAGTGGGCTGCCCGCTGTGCGGTTCTCCGCGCAGGAGCAGCACATGCTCGTCGTGAAGACGCCGAGACAGCATGCCGGAGGACTCGGTCGGCGCATGGCAGCGACGGACGATGCCGACAGTACGGGCGGGAACCCCGACCGTACGCACCGCCTTGTCGTCCTGGGACCAGCCGATGAAGTACTGGTCCCGCCCTGCGGCGTTGACCGTGCCGCCGTCGGAAGCTCGGTGGGAGGCTCCCGCGATGTCGTCGCCGCCGATAACGGTGTCGGCGTAGAGGGCGTCCAGATTCTGCGCGGAGATCCTGCTTTGCTTCCTCTGATCGCTGAGCTCCTCGCGCAGGTCACGCTGGGTGCTCTGCTCCGCGACTCTGCCGGGCTTGTGCTCCTTTCCGCCGGGCTCCGGTTCGCGAGTGGGGGCTTCGGGCTCAGCCATCATCGCCCCTCGTGCCAGGGGTGGGTGTGCTGATCTCCGCCGACGACGTTGACGGTGCCGCCGCCGCTCGCACGGTGCGAGGAACCGCCGATCTGGTCGCCGTAGACGATCGCGGAGGCACGCGGCAGATCTCTGCCGTGGTCCTCGGCAGCCTCAGCATGGCCCGTATCGGGCGTCTCCGGGCCCTCGGGATCGAGAAGGTCCAGGGCGCCGAGCCCGCCGACATCGTGACCGGGCACGTGCAGGTACGCGGTGCAGGAGTGCTCCTTCACCTTCACCTGGACGGGCCGGTAGGCACCCGGCTCGCCCAGCCCCTGGCTGATGTAGTCGTCGTATACGCGGTCGGAGACGATGAGCGCCAGGTCGGCGGCCGGGCAGGCGTCGAGGGCCCGCCGCACCGGGGCGGAGTCGAGGAGCCGGGCTTGTTGTACGGCGTGGCCGCCGGCGACCCCGTTGGCGGCGCCCAGATGAACGGGACCGAAGTGGACGGCCATGCGCAGGCGCATGCGGGTCCAGAACTGCCCGGCGTGGCGCCGGTTGTACAGGCCGAGCTGCCCGTCCAGCTCGCGGACGAACCCGCCGACCAGAACACCGAGGTGCGCGTGGGGCGGGAGCCAGGAGAACTCGCCGTCCCCTTGAGGCTGACGCTCGGCCCACGCCGACCTGTCGAGACCGGCCTCGGCCGCGGCGGCGTCGAGCACCCGGACGAGGGCTTCCTGGAGGTGGAGTTGCTGCTGGTCGTTGCGCCCGCTGTACTTCTCGATGTCCACCGCGATCATCGCGTGCGAGGTGGGCATGGGAGGGTGACTCATCGTGCCTCCTGACTGGGGTGTCGGCCGGACCACGATGACTCCGGCGGGCTTCACCGAGCCCGCATTGATGCGGCTTTCAACCGGGAGATTGGAGCCGCAGGTCGGCGAAGTCGGTCAGGGCGTCGAGGTCCCTGATGACCACGCCCCGGTGCCGTTGCCGCACGAGGCCGCGGGCGGTCAGGTCGTGTATCGCCTTCTGCACCGTGCGTTCCTTGATACCGATGAGCTCGCCCAGTTCGGCCTGGGTGACCGGCACTCCGATGTCGATGCCTTCACGGTGGGGCCGCCCGTGCCGTACGGCGAGATCGACCAGGATCCGGGCCAGGCAGACGTCGGCCTCGTATCCCGCGAAGTCGAGACGCCGGCGGTTCGCGAACCGCAAACGGTCGATCGCGACCTTGCTGAGGACGGCGGCGACTTCGGGGGAGCGGGAGAGATGAGCGGTGAAGATGGAACCCTTCAGCACACAGACGAGGGATCGCTTACAGGTGGTCACCGTGGCCGCTCGCGGGTGGTCCGTCAGTGCGGCCATCTCGCCCACGACGTCGCCGTCCGCCCGGATCGACAGGAGCGTCCTGGAGCCGTTCTCCGCGAGCGCCGTGACCTTCACCAGCGCGTCGACCAGCAGGTAGACCGAATGTCCTGGGTCGCCCTCCCGGATCAGGACGTGCCGGTTCGGATACGTCAGCAGGGAGCCGAGACGGAGGAGTTCCTCACGTGCTCGGGCCGGAAGCAGGCCGAGGAACGATCCACGTAACCAGGTGCGCCGCTCAGCGCTCTGTGTCATACCGCCACCTCCAAGCCGGAGTATGACCGGCGCGGTTCGTCACGTCACCGAGCCCGAGTGCCAAATCGGCCTTATCTACTCATTACGCCTATAACGTTGTGCGACGGATCTGTCACGCGATGTAATCACATCGGCGATGGGTCGGACCTACTGGCTCCGAAGGAGTGAATATGACGTTCACAGCTATGAACCCCACGACCATGGCGACCACGCTGGGGTACGGCGCTCAGCACCAGATCTCGCCCCTGCAGCAGCTCGGCCAGCAGATCCCGGGCATGCAGCACCAGCTGTCGCCGCTCGCGATGCTTCAGCAGCAGGAGGAGCAGATCCTCCCGCAGGAGCACCTCGTGAGCCCGGTGACCTTCTGGACCAAGGTCGCGCGGTGCAGCGTGCGTTACGGCGCTCCCGCGGCCCGCCAGATGCTGGAGGGTGTGCTCTACCAGCACCAGATCCGCGAGCAGATCCAGCAGCAGGTTCAGCAGCAGGTGCTCCCGCCGCAGGTTCTGCAGGCCCTCCAGGCCATCCAGGCCCAGGCCCAGCAGCTCCCGCAGGTTTACGGCCAGCCGTACGCCGCCCAGGCGTACGCGCAGCACCCCGGCCAGCAGGCCCTGCAGCTCGGCATTCAGCCCGTCATGCCCCAGCACCTCCAGGCGGCGTACGGGCAGCAGGTGCCGCTGACCATGCAGCCGCTGTCGCAGGTCTACGGCCAGGGCTACGGCCAGGGTTACGGCCAGCTGCACCAGCAGGCCGCTCAGCAGGTCCCGGTGCCGGCCGGTGCCGCACTCTGATCGGAGGAACACCGTGGAGTCGATGGGTCCCGGGATGGGTCCGGTGACGCCCCCGGCCGTGGGAGTCGCGATGGGGCATCCGGCGCCGGTCGCGCCGCTTCAGGCGCACTGCGCCATGACGCTCCAGCGGCTGTACGGCTGGCTGCAGGCGTCACTCCCGCAGGCGCCCCAGGTCGCGGGGATCGTCCCGCTGCTGGTGCAGGCGGTACAGCTGTACCGGGCCGGGAGGTACGACGCGTGCCTGGCGCAGATCCAGTTCGCGCTCGGCGCCGTCGCCCCCGGACGGCCCATGGTTCCACTGCTGTGACGTGATCACCTCGGTGGCCCGGACCGGTCGGCGGCCGGTCCGGGCCCCCGCCGTCCCGAGACCGGCGAAATGTGATGACAGAGCCTGAACTGCCGTTCGTGCCCCCACGGGGCGCGGCCGGCCACACCAGCCTGAGCTGGGGAGAGTCGAGACGTTTGTGACCAGTAACGACAAGCCCAAGGACGGAAGCGAGGAGCCGCGCCCGGCGTCCCCGCGGGGGCGGCAGGCGTCCCGTCAGGCGCCGCAGCCGGTGGAGCCCCGGCCACGGCGCTACATGGTGGCCGCGCTGCCCCAGCCGCATCCGGCGGCGCCGGGAGCGGCCGTGCCGGCTCTCGACGGCGACACGGTGCGCAGGCTTCTGGAGGACGACCCCGAGGTGCGCGTGTTGCGCCGCCTGCGGGGAACGGCGGGGAACCCGGGGGCTCAGGCTCCCGGGTTCCCCGCTGTGGTCGTGGCGGAGATGACCGCGGAGCACGTCGAGGCACTGCGGCGGCAGTATCCGCAGCTCTACTTCGAACGCGACCGGCTCCTCACCTACAGCGACGTGCCCCAGCCGCCGCGCAGGCGGCGGTCCGCCCCGGCGGTGGTGCCGCCGGGCGTGGAGAGCACGTTCACCTTCCTGGTCAGGGACGCGGACGGCACGCCGCTGCCCGGCGCGAGCATCCTGGTGACCGGGCACGGCTGGCCCGCCCAGACGTCCACGGGGGCCGACGGCCGCGCGGTGATCACGGTGGTCGGGGAGACTCCGGAGTCGATCAACGGGGTGACGGTCCGGCCGCGCTCCGGCTACTGGAGCGTCCACATCGACCGCCCGGCGCTGTCCACGACCCGGGACAACCTGATCGAGCCGGTACGCCTGTCGGAGACCTTCGCCGGGTTCCCCGGCAGGCAGGTCTTCGGCTGGGGCCAGCAGGCGATGAACCTCGACCGCCTGCCGCCCACGCTGCGCGGCGCGGGGGTCAGGATCGCGATCATCGACTCCGGGGCCGACGTACGGCACCCCGACCTGCGCGACCGCGTCCACGCCGGTGTCGACCTCGTCGGCGGCGAGCCGGACGGCTGGTCCGTCGACGCCGCCTACCACGGCTCCCACTGCGCGGCCGTCGTCTCGGGGGCCGACGACGGCCGCGGTGTCGTCGGCTTCGCCGTCGAGGCCGAGGTGCACGTCTGCAAGATCTTCCCGGGCGGGCGGTTCAGCGACCTGATCGAGGCGCTCGACTACTGCGTCGAGCAGCGGATCGACGTCGTCAACCTGAGCCTGGCGAGCAGGCATCACTCGCCGCTCGTCGCCGCGAAGATCGACCAGGCGCGCGAGGCGGGGGTGGCGTGCGTGGTGGCCGCCGGCAACGACGGCGGGCCGGTCGGCTTCCCGGGCATCCTGCCGGGCGTGCTGACCGTCGCGGCCGTCGGCAAGGCGGACGCGTTCCCACCCGGCACCGCCCACGAGGCCGAGATCCGCGGGCCGGTGACCGGCGACGGCTTCTTCTCGCCGCGCTTCACCTGTCATGGTCCCGAGATCGACGTGTGCGCCCCGGGTGTGGCCGTCCTGTCGGCCGTACCGCCGGACGGGTACGCCGCGCTGGACGGCACCTCCATGGCCGCGCCGCACGTCGCCGGCCTCGCGGCCCTGGTGCTCGCCCACCACGGCGACTTCCGCGGCCCCTTCAGCGGACGGGACGCACGGCGGGTCGACCACCTCTTCCACATCATCAAGTCGAGTTGCGTGCCGCTGAACCTCGGCGACCTCCACCGCACCGGCGCGGGGATGCCGAACGCGCTGCGCGCCCTCGCCCCGGCCCTCGTGCAGATCACTCCGGAGCCGATCGAGGCCGGCACGCTGCTCGGTCAGCTCACCGCCGAGATGACCGGCGCGGGACTGCTCGTGCCGGCGGCCGGGGGACCGGACGGCGAAGCCGGGCACACGGGCCAGGACGGCCAGGCGGGCCCGGGGGCGCAGCCCGGCATGGCCCCGCAGGCCGCGTACGGCGTGGGCGCCTCGCCCAACGGGCCGGTGCCCGGCGGTCTCGTCACCGGGGGCCGGCGCGGGCGCACCACGTCGACCGGCGGCACCTCGTCGTCAACGGGCCGGGGCGGCACGGGAAGCCGGGGCAAGCGCGGGGGGACGGCCGCCGACCGCCCGTACGCCATCGGACCCGGCGGGGGCCGGACGCCTGGCCGCGCGGCGGGCGACGTCCCGGGGCCTCCCCGTACGGCCAACGGCACGCCGGCCGGCGGGACCGGCCCGGCCGGAGGCGAGCAGGCCGCCATGGCCTGGCTGAGGGAGGAGATGCGGGCCGCTGGGCTCCTCGGCGACGACCCGGCCGACCCCGCGGAATGACACACCGAGATGTAAGACGCCGTGCACTGTGACGCCATGTGATGTGACGCCATGTGATGTGACGCCATGTGATGTGACGCCGTGCGGTTTGGCGCCGTGTGATGCGACGCCGTGCACTGTGACGGCGTGGAACGAGGGCATGGGGCGTGGACTCCCGGGGGACTCCGGCGGAGCCCCCGGGTGCCGGCTCTCCGCTACAGGTCCGCTCTCCGGCGGCGTCCTCCGGCAGGCACAGGCCGCCGCCGGAGAGCGGGCCACGGTCTCAGTACGACTCGTAGGCGGGACCGGCGAGCTGCGCCACGTCCTCCGCGCCGTCCCCGATGAGCTTCGCCCCCAGGTCGGCGAGGGCCCGTCCGGCCGCCAGCTCGTCACCGATCTCGGGCACGGGCCGGTCGGCCGGGTTGCGGCGAGCTCGGCCGACGCTCTCATGGCGTCGTCCCGCGGGCGTGTAGAGCACGGCGGTCGCGGTGGTGACGTCGTCGTTGTCGTCCTCGTTGACGAAGATTTCGACGGTCCAGCGTTTCGATTCCATGTCGGACCACCTCCAGGACTCCAGCATCCCTCTCGGCCGAGTGGCTCCGGCAGCGGCCCCGGGCTGAGGACCTACGACCCTGGAGGGCCATGGCCGCCGGTGGTCACATGGAGAAGGGCTCCAGGCCGGAAGGCCGGTGAGGAAGGAAGGAGCGCCCATGTCCGGCCCGATCATCGTCGGCACCGACGGTTCGCCCGCCGCGACGGCCGCCGTGCGGTGGGCCGCGGACGACGCCGCCCGCCGCGGCTGCCCGCTGCGCTTCGTCTCGGTCGTGGACCACTGGGCCTACGGCATCCCGAAGTTCCCCACCTCGGGCGGCGACCCGCTCACCGCGCACGCCGAGCGGGCGCTGGCCGCCGCCGAGGCCGTGGCCCGCGAACGGCAGCCGGACGTCAAGGTCAGTACGGAGATCATCGAGGGCATCCCCTCCCGCGTCCTGCGGGACAAGGCCAAGGAGGCCGTCGAGATCGTGCTCGGCAGCCGGGGACTGGGCGGCTTCGCCGGCATCGTCCTCGGGTCGGTCAGCACCAACGTCGCCGGGCACGCCCCCTGCCCGGTCGTCGTCGTACGGCCAGGCTGGAGCGGCGAGCGAGGGGAGATCGCGGTGGGCGTGGACGACTCGCCCGAATGCGAGCCCGCCCTGGCGTACGCCTTCGAGCAGGCCAGGGCACAGGGCACCACGCTGCGGGCCGTGCACGCCTGGCACCTGCCCGCCCATCCGCTCGCGCCCGAGATCACCTATGACGTGGAAGAGGTGCGCGAGGCACATCAGCGCGTCACGCGCGAGAAGCCGGCGGACCAGCGGAAGCGGTATCCCGACGTGCCGGTGCGTGAGGAGCTCGCCTACGGGCATCCGGTCGACGCGCTCGTCCAGGCGTCACGCGCGGCGGGCCTGCTCGTGGTCGGCTCCCACGGCAGGGGCGCGGTGGGCTCGGCGATGCTCGGCTCGGTCAGCAGGGGAGTGCTGCACCACGCCGAGTGCCCCGTCGCCGTCGTACGGTCCCCGTCGGCGTCCTGAACCGTGCCCTGAACCTGCCCTGAACCTGCCCTGAACCGAACGCGCCGCCGGAGCCGGCCGGCCGTGAAACCGGACGAAGTGAGCCGGAGTGAGCCCTGAGCGGAGCGCGCCGCGCCTCAAAGCAGGCCCGTGCACGGCGAGCGGGCGAGCCCTGAGCCGTGGCAGTGCGTGCCGTGCCCGGGTGAGTGAGACGCCTGCGCCCCCCGCGACCGTGCGTGCCGCCCCTTGAAGCGAAGCACGAGAAAGCGAGCGGGCGCCGCCGGGCGAACGTCGAGCGGACGAACCCGGGCCCGCCCGCGCGACGCGGACGGGCCCGGTGTTAGCCGCCTCAGCTCAGCTCTTCTTCTTCCCCGGCATTTCGACGGGGATGCGCTTGCGCTCCTCCTTCTCTTGGGCGAGCCGCACGCTCACCTCGAGGATCCCCTTGTCATAGGTGGCCTTCACGTCGTTCTCGTCCACGTTCGGCGGCAGCATGACCGACCGGGTGAAGGATCCGTACCGGAACTCGGTGCGGTGCGCCTGCCGCTCCTCGTGGCGCCGCTCCGCGTGGATGGTCAGCATGCCGTTCGACACGCTGATCTCCACGTCCTTGTCCGGGTCGATCCCGGGCAGTTCGGCGCGCAGCACGTATCGGCCGTTCTCTACGTAGTCCTCAAGCCGCATCTGCTGTCCGGCCATCGGCCGGAGCGCGGCCAGCGGTGCCTCCAGCAGGTCGAACAGGTCGGGAACGAGACCCCTGGACTCGCGTCTCGTCGGAAGGCTCATGCCTGTCACCTCCGGTCCGGAGAACTCATCATTAACGACATACCCGGAAGAAATCGGACAAATCGCCACGATTGGACCGCCCGTGATGCAGGATGGTGATCATGCCGCCAGAACGCATCTATCAAGGCACCGGCCCCGGTCCGATCACTCCGGACGGGTGCGCCGTCGATTACTACGCGATGCTCACGCCCGACGGCGAACCCGAGATCGTCCACGCCGCGATACCGGAGGGCGCCGCGATCCTCGAACTCGGTGCGGGAGCGGGCCGGATCACCCGCGCCCTGCTCGCGCTCGGTCACGAGGTGGTCGCCGTGGACGAGTCGCCCGAGATGCTCGCGCACATCAACGGGGCGGAGACGGTTCTGTCCCGCATCCAGGACCTGTCCCTGGCCCGGATGTTCGACGTGGTCCTGCTGATGTCGTACGTGATCGACACCGCCGACGACGACCTGTGCCGGGCGTTCCTGCGGACCTGCCGCCGCCACGTCGCCCCGGACGGGTGCGTGATCCTCCAGCGCCAGCCGCCCGAGTGGTACGACACGGTGGAGCCGTCGGAGAGGCGCCGCGACGGACGGGTGATCCGCATGAGGGACGTGAGCCGGCCCGAGCCGGATCTGCTCGCCGCGACGATGGAGTATGTCGTGGGGGACCGGCGGTGGACGCACACGTACGTCAGCAGGCGCCGTACGGACGCCCGGTTCGAGGAATTACTGTGCGAGGCCGGGCTCACGATGGAGGGCTTCCTCCACGGCGACCGGCGATGGGTGCGGGCGGTGGCGGCATGACGCGACCGGCCCGTGGTGAAAGCGGTGAAAGGAGTGCGCGATGAGGTTCGTACGCGAAGGTGACATCAAGGCCGTCCGGCCGGGGCCGGAAAGGTTCACCGGCGGCGTGTGGGAGGCCCCGACGCTGGAGGAGGCGGAGCCGGACGGCCTGCGTGCCCAGCGATTCTCCTACGACCCGCAGGCCCGCTCGGGCTGGCACACCCACGACGGGGAGCAGGCGTTGTACGTGCTGTCGGGACGCGGGGTGGTGACGCGCTGGGGCGAGACGACCGGCACGCGCATCGGGCCGGGTGACTGGGTCCACGTGCAGCCGGGCGAGAAGCACTGGCACGGCGCCGTCGACGACGACACGCTGGTGCACATCGCCGTCACGGCGAGCGGCGCGACGCACTGGCACGGGCCGGTGACCGACGAGGAGTATCGCGCCGGCCTCGGCTGATCAGCCGGTGACGATGACGAGGCCGGCCCGGGAGCGCACGTCGTGGCGGGCGTAGTACCGCTCCTCCTGCTCGGCCCAGCGCCGCCAGTGGGGCGCGTACAGTTCACCGTCGCGGGCGAGCGCCCGCGCCCTGCGGATCTCCTCACCGGCCTCCAGCCACACCAGCCCGCTGAGGTACGGCTCCGCCTCGCGGGCGCCGCAGCCCACGCCCTCGATCACGACCGTGTCCGACTCGGGGAGCTCGTGCCAATCGGCGTACCGGCCCCGCGTCCAGTCGTAGCGCCGCCAGCGTGCCCGGCCCCCTCTGCCCAGGGGACGCAGCACCCACTCCAGCAGGGCGTCCACCCCGGCCTGCAGGCCGTCCCAGCCGTCGTACAGGTCGTCCATGCGGACGACCGGCGCGTCGAGCTCCGTGGCCACTGCGGCGGCCAGCGTCGACTTGCCCGCACCCGAGCGTCCCTCGACGGCCAGGACACGGGTGCCGGCCACGCGGGCGGGCCGCGTGCGCAGCCAGCGCGCGACGGCGGCGGGATCGGGGGTCACGCGCGCCGAGCCTAACGGAGCGTCGGCGTGCCGGATCCCGTCGCCTCCGCGTGCCGGCCGCCTGCTCGCAGGAGCGGTGGCGCGCGCGGCCGGACGCGCGGCTCATTCTCCGAGGCCGCTCAGAAGCCGCTCGGAAGCCGCTCGGCTGCCGCTCCAAGGTCGTGGTCGGGATGCCCAGGGCCCGAGCGGGACGCCGGGACCGGCGCGCGGTGCCCGCCGCGGCCACGACACTTCCCGGCGACGCCGGGAGCACGCGAAGCGGCCCGGAGGGACCGGCCGGTCCCTCCGGGCCGCTCGCGGAAACCCTGACCCGGCCCGCTACACGCCGGCGCGGGTGGGGCGGCGGATGTCGCTGCTCTGCTCCTGCCACTCGGGGGTCTCCCGCCCCTTCTCCTCGGTCATCTCCTCGATGCGCAGGGCGATTCCGATCGCGAAGAAGGTCGGCGCCCACTCGCCGACGAACAGCGCCCAGCGGTCGGCGCGCTCGATGCCGGCCGCCTCGAATTTGTTCGAGATGATCCAGGAGGCGATCGACATGCCGATCGACCCCATAGCGGCGCCGTACATCACGCTGGAGCGCAGTCCCATTTTGTGGAGTGTGCTGATCATGCGTGTCCCCCTTGTGGTGTTTTGCCCCGATTCGGGGCGTACCCGGCCTGACCTTCCGTAACCCGGCCGGTCCCGCGAGGCCGTGCGATACTCGCGACCGCGCATGAGGCGGCGGCGGCCGGGTAGCCGTCCGGCCGTACCAGGAGGGGAGTCATGGAAGTTCTGGGCATCGACATCGGCGGTTCCGGGATCAAGGGCGCCACGGTGGACACGGCCGCCGGTGCGCTCACCCGGGAGCGCCTGCGCATCCCCACGCCGCGGCCCGCCGTGCCGGGGGCCGTCGCCCAGGCCGTACGCGAGATCGTGACGCACTTCGACTGGTCCGGCCCGATGGGCGTCACCTTCCCCGGAGTGGTCCTCGACGGGGTCGTCAGAACGGCGGCCAACGTGGACAGGTCGTGGATCGGCGTGAGGGGCTCTGACCTGTTCGGGAAGCAGGCGGTGGTGCTCAACGACGCGGACGCCGCCGGTGTCGCCGAGATGACCTTCGGCGCGGGGCGGGGCCGGCGCGGGGTCGTGCTCGTGCTGACCTTCGGCACCGGCATCGGCAGCGCGCTCTTCGTGGACGGCGTGCTGGTGCCCAACACCGAGTTCGGCCACATCGAGATCCGTGGCAAGGAGGCCGAGCACCGCGCCTCCGACCGGGTGCGCGAGGAGAAGGACCTGAGCTGGGAGAAGTGGGCCCGGCGCGTGGAGGAGTACCTGCGGCGCATGCGCGACCTGCTGTCGCCCACCCTGATCGTCATCGGTGGCGGCGTGAGCAAGAAGGCCGCCAAGTTCCTGCCGTACATCGACCTCGGGGACACCCCGGTGGTGCCCGCCGTGCTGCGCAACGAGGCCGGGATCATCGGCGCGGCGATGGCCGCGGCGGAGGCGGCGCGCACGCCCGTGGCATCCGCGGGGCATCCCTGAGCATCCCCCGACATTCCTTGAGTGATATAAGTCCCTTATTCCTACCTGGACAGCGGGTAATGTCACTGTCATGATGGCCTCATGAACTCCTCGGGGAGGTTGACCCAGCGCCGGCACATCGACCTGCTGCGCGTCTGCGCCGCCGCCTGTTGACGACCGCGGTCACCACCGTCCGGTACGCCACGAGGCAAGGAGAGGGACATGTCCCACCAGAACGTGATCGACTTTGTGGAACGAAGGCGCGAGCAGGGCCATGAGCCCCCTGATCTCGGGCAGGGGTCCGTGCTCGGCGTGCTGCCGGTGCCGGAGACCGGCGCCGCGCTGATGATCGTGGGCTACCTGGTGCCCGCCGGAGTCGCGGCGGAGGCGCCGGAGCAGCCGGCCGCCGTCCTGCAGAGGCGGGCGGCCGCGGCCGAGGAGGACCTGGTCCTCGACCGGGCCGCGCGGGTGGCCCGGGCGGGCGGCGAGGAGATCGAGCTGACCTTCCGGGAGTTCGAGCTGCTCGACTACCTCAGCTCGGCCCCCGGCCGGGTCTACAACCGCCGCCAGCTCATGGCTGCCGTCTGGGACCGGTACGACGACGAGGGCGGCCGTACGGTCGACGTGCACATCCTTCGGCTGCGCCGCAAGCTGGGCCGGCACGCGGGCCGTATCGTGACCGTCCGCAACGTGGGGTACAAGTACCAGCCGGCGCGCCGCCACTGACACCACCCCGGAAGGGCCGCCGGAAAACCGCTGGCAGATCGGCGGGGGGCGTTGCCTATCCTTGAGCATGGAATGAACACGCTCGCCGATCTCCAGGCCCGCCTCCCCGACCTGATGCTGCGCGACCAGCGCAGGCTGCGCCGCCGTCTCGACGGCATGCGCCGGGTCCGCGACCGCGCCGCCCGCCAGTCCGTCGTCCAGGAGATCGCGGGGGACGTGGAGGCCGCGGAACTCCGCGTGGCCGCGCGCCGCGCCGCCGTCCCCGCTATCAGCTATCCACCCGAGCTGCCGGTCAGCCGGCACAAGGACGACCTGCTCACCGCGATCAGGGACCACCAGGTCGTCATCGTCGCCGGCGAGACCGGCTCGGGGAAGACCACCCAGATCCCCAAGATCTGCCTGGAGCTCGGCCGGGGGGTCCACGGGGTCATCGGCCACACCCAGCCGCGCCGCATCGCCGCCCGCACGGTCGCCGAGCGCATCGCCGAGGAGCTGTCGATCGAGCTGGGGGAGGCGGTCGGCTACAAGGTCCGCTTCACCGACCACTCCAGCGACGGGACGCTGGTCAAGCTGATGACCGACGGCATCCTGCTCGCCGAGATGCAGACCGACCCGCTGCTGCTGCAGTACGACACGCTGATCATCGACGAGGCGCACGAACGCAGCCTCAACATCGACTTCATCCTCGGCTATCTCAAGCAGCTCCTCCCCAGACGGCCCGATCTGAAGGTCGTCATCACCTCCGCGACCATCGACCCCGAGCGGTTCGCCCGGCACTTCGCCCAGCCGGGCGGGGAGCCGGCGCCCGTGATCGAGGTGTCCGGGCGCACCTATCCCGTGGAGGTCCGCTACCGCCCGGTCGACGAGGACGACGACCAGACCCAGGCCATCGTCGACGCCGTCGACGAGCTGTGCGCCGAGGGGCCGGGCGACATCCTGGTCTTCCTCAGCGGCGAGCGGGAGATCCGCGACACCGCCGACGCGCTCAAGGGCCGTCCCGAGGAGGTCCTCCCGCTTTACGCGCGGCTGTCGGCCGCCGAGCAGCACCGGGTCTTCCAGCCCCACCGGGGCAGGCGGATCGTGCTGGCCACCAACGTCGCCGAGACCTCGCTGACCGTTCCCGGCATCAAATACGTGGTCGACCCGGGCACGGCGCGGATCTCCCGCTACAGCCACCGGCTGAAGGTCCAGCGGCTGCCGATCGAGCCGATCTCCCAGGCGTCGGCCAACCAGCGCAAGGGCCGCTGTGGCCGTACGTCGGACGGCGTGTGCATCCGGCTCTACTCCGAGGAGGACTTCCTCTCCCGGCCGGAGTTCACCGATCCCGAGATCCTCCGTACGAACCTGGCGAGCGTCATCCTGCAGATGACGTCGCTGGGCCTGGGGGACATCGCGGCGTTCCCGTTCGTGGAGCCGCCGGACAGCCGTCAGGTGAGGGACGGCGTCAACCTGCTGCTCGAACTCGGCGCCCTTGAGGACAAGGGCGCCGACAGGGGCGCGGGCCAGGAGACCGACAGGGGCGACGGCCGGGAGGCGGACAAGGGCACAGGCCGGGAGACGAGGAGGGACGCAGGCCGGGATTCCGGGAAGGGCGCGGCCCGCGATTCCGGGAAGCGGGAGGCGAGGAAGGGCCCGCAGCTCACGCCGCTCGGGCGCAAGCTGGCCCAGCTCCCGGTGGCCCCCCGCCTCGCCCGGATGGTGCTGGAGGCCGACAAGAACGGCTGCGCCCGCGAGGTGATGATCATCGCGGCCGCGCTGTCGATCCAGGACCCGCGCGAGCGGCCGGCCGACAAGCAGCAGGCGGCCGACGAGAAGCACCGCCGCTTCGCCGACAAGGAATCGGACTTCCTGACCTATCTCAACCTCTGGAACTACCTGCGCGAAAAGCAGAAGGAGCTGTCGTCGAGCGCGTTCCGGCGGCTGTGCAAGGCCGAGTTCCTCAACTACCTGCGCGTACGCGAGTGGCAGGACATCGACAGCCAGCTCCGCCAGGTGGCCAGGACGCTGAACGTCGTGCCCAACAGCGTTCCCGCCGATCCCCAGCGGATCCACCAGTCGCTGCTGGCCGGCCTGCTGTCGCACATCGGGGTCAAGGACGTCGTCGAGAAGCGCAGGCAGGAGGGCCGCAGGCCGATCACGGAGTACATCGGTGCCCGCAACGCGCGCTTCGCGATTTTCCCCGGCTCGGCCCTGGCCAAGGCGCAGCCGCAGTGGGTGATGTCGGCCGAGCTGGTGGAGACCTCCCGGCTGTGGGCCCGGGTCAACGCCAAGATCGAGCCCGGCTGGATCGAGCCCCTCGCGCAGCACCTGGTCAAACGCACCTACAGCGAGCCGCACTGGGAGAAGGACCAGGCCGCCGTCGTCGCGCTGGAGAAGGTCACGCTGTACGGCGTGCCGATCGTGACCGAGCGGAAGGTCAACTACGGCCGCATCGACCCCGAGCTGAGCCGGGAGCTGTTCATCCGGCACGCGCTGGTCGACGGCGACTGGCGCACCCACCACAAGTTCTTCCACGAGAACCGCAAGCTGCTCGAAGAGGTCGAGCGGCTGGAGGAGAAGGCCCGCCGCCGCGACATCCTCGTGGACGACGAGACGCTGTTCGACTTCTACGACCAGCGGATCCCCGCAGATGTGGTCTCGGGCAGGCACTTCGACAGCTGGTGGAAGAAGGTGTCGCGGGAGACGCCCGACCTGCTGACGTTCTCGCCGGAGATGCTGGTCAACGACAGCGCCGGGGTCAGCGCCAGGGACTACCCCGACGCCTGGCGGCAGAACGGCCAGCGGATGCGGCTGACCTATCGCTTCGAGCCCGGCGCGGTGGAGACGGGCGAGGCCGACGGCGTGACCGTCCACATCCCGCTCGCGGTGCTCAACCAGGTCGACCCGACCGGCTTCGACTGGCAGATCCCCGGCCTGCGCGAGGACCTCGTCACCGCGCTCATCCGGTCGCTGCCGAAGAACCTGCGCCGCAACTTCGTGCCCGCCCCCAACTACGCCAAGGCCGTGCTGGAACGCGTACGGCCCGGGGGCGAGCCGATCCTGGAGGCGCTGGAGCGCGAGCTGCGGGCGCTGACCGGGGTGGAGGTGCCGCGCGACGCGTGGGCCCTCGACCAGCTCCCCGCCCACCTGCGGATCACCTACCGGGTGATCGACGACCGCAAGCGCACGGTGGACGAGGACAAGGACCTGGAGGCGCTCAAGCGGCGGCTCGCGCCGAAGCTGCGCGCCACGCTGTCGAAGGCCGCCGACGACCTCGAACGCGACGGCCTGCACGGCTGGACGATCGGCACGCTGCCGCAGGTGTTCGAGCAGGGCAGGCTGCGGGCCTACCCGGCCCTGGTGGACGAGGGCACGAGCGTCGCGGTCCGGATGTTCGAGACCGTGCGCGAGCGCGACCGGGCCATGTGGGCGGGCACCAGGAGGCTGCTGCTGCTCAACGTGGTCAGCCCGGCCAAGTCCATCCTGCGCACCCTGACCACCGCGCAGAAGCTCGCGCTCAGCCGCAGCCCGCACGGCGGGGCCGCCGCCCTGTTCGACGACTGCACGGCGTGCGCCGCCGACAAGCTCATGGCCCAGGCGGGCGGGCCCGTCTGGGACGAGGCCGGGTTCGAGCGGCTGCGCGACCACGTGCGCGCCTCGCTGTTCGAGACGACCGAGGAGGTCGTCTCCCGGGTGGAGCGCGTGCTGGCGGTCTGGCACGCCGCGCAGAACCGGCTCGGCGCGCTGGGCGGCGGGGCGGCCGACCTCAAGGCCGACATCGCCGACCAGCTCGACGGGCTGGTGCACGACGGGTTCGTCACCGAGACGGGATACGACCGGCTGCCCGACGTGCACCGCTATCTGCGGGCGGTCGAGCGCCGGCTCGACAAGCTCCCCGACGACCCCCGCCGCGACCGCGAGTGGATGCACCGCGTGCACGACATCGAGGACGAGTATCGCGACCTGCTCGACCGGCTGAAGCCCGAGGAGCGGGACGCCGCGGCCGTACGGGACATCCGGTGGATGATCGAGGAGCTGCGGGTGAGCTTCTTCGCCCAGCAGCTCGGCACTCCCACGCCGGTCTCGGAGAAGCGCATCCGCAAGGCCATGCAGCAGGTCGAGTCCGCCGCCCGGGTCGGCTGACCCGGGCGCCGGGCCCCCTGCCGCCGGAACTCGGCGGCAGAGGTGCTCAGCGGCAGGGGCCCCGGCGAAGCGACTGAGCGAGACGACTCAGCGACACCGCTCGCCGACACCGCTCGCCGACACCGCTCGCCGACACGGTGCGGCGACACGGTGCGGCGATACCGCTCAGCGGCCGAGTGCGGCGCCGATCAGCGCGCGGGGGTCGGCCGCCCCGGCGAGCACGCCCGACGGGAGCCGGTCGATCATGTGGGCGTGGCCGAAGCCGGAGCCCCACTCCACCGGCTCGACCGTGTGCCCGCGCTCGCGCAGGCCGTCGGCCCACGGCGCGCCCTCCTCGACCTCCACGACGGGGGCGGACCGCCAGGTGTCGAAGCCGGTGCCGCTGCCGAGCGCCCAGCGGGGGGCGCCGATCGCCTCGCCGGGCGTCTGGTCGTGGGCGAGCAGCCGGGTGACGAGCTGCAGCAGGATCTGCGGCTGCGCGTCGCCGC
Source organism: Microbispora sp. CSR-4 (assembly GCF_008033685.1). NCBI lineage: Bacteria > Bacillati > Actinomycetota > Actinomycetes > Streptosporangiales > Streptosporangiaceae > Microbispora > Microbispora sp. CSR-4. Next base: position 67,538 of record NZ_VJVX01000014.1, on the reverse strand, counting down.
CCATCGTGCCGATGACCGTGCGCAGCGCCCCGTCCGGCCGGGTGATCAGCGCCGGGCACAGCGTGTGGGGCGGCCGCCGGCCCGGGCCGTACTCCGCGGGGTGGCCGGGCGTGAGCGAGAAGCCGATGCCGCGGTTGTGCAGGTTGATCCCGGTGTTGGGCTCGAAGAGCAGGCTGCCGAAGCCCGAGGCGTTCGACTGGATGAGCGAGACGCCCATGCCGTCGCCGTCGACTACGCACAGGTACGTCGTGTCGCCCGGCCCGGCGGGAGCGTCGGGCACGGGGGAGCGCCGCTCGGTGTCGATCATCGCGCGGCGCGCGGCGGCCGTGCCGAGCGGCGCGACGGCGGCCTCGTGCAGGACGTCCAGGCGGTCGTGCCCGGCCGCCCTGGCCGCCTCCACCAGCAGATGGGCCCAGCGCGGGTCGGCCGGGTCGGCGGGCCGATCCAGTTCGGCGAGGATCTCCAGGGCAAGCAGGAGCAGGTAGCCCTGGGAGTTCGGCGGAACGGTCCAGACCCGGTGCCCGAACGCCTCGACGCTCAGCGGCTCCACCCAGTCGGCGTTCGGCCGGGCCAGGTCCTCCTCGGTGTATTCACCGCGGCCCAGCTCCAGCAGGCCCTTGCCGAACTCGCCCTGGTAGAACGCCGCGCGGCCGCCCTCGGCGAGCGCGGTGAGCGCCCTGGCGACGCCGGGCCTGCGGATCACGTCCCCGGCGCGGCGGACGGCCGCGAAGTCCCGGGCTCCGGCCAGCGAGCCGATGAACTCCCCGCCCGGGGCGAGCAGCGGCGAGGCGGGGAAGCCCTCCGTCGCGAGGCGGATCGCGGGGGCCAGCAGGTCGCCGAGCGGCAGGCGGGCCCACCGCTCGTGCAGCGCCAGCCACCCGTCGGCGCAGCCGGGCACCGGCACCGAGCGGATGTCGTACAGGTGGGGCATCCGGTCGAGGCCCTCGGCGCGCAGCCGGTCGGGATCGGCGCCCGAGCCCGCCCGGCCCGAGGCGTTGAGCGCGCTCACGGCGCCGTCGTGGACGAGGGCGAACAGGTCGCCGCCGAGACCGCACATATGGGGGGCGGTGACCGCCAGTACGGCGTTGGCGGCGATGGCCGCATCCACCGCGTTCCCGCCCTTGTCCAGCATGGCGACCCCCGCCGCCGAGGCCAGATGATCGACTGTGCACACCATGCCGTTCAGGGCATACCGAGTCTCGCTCACGTTGGGCGATGTTACGGCACACCGTAGAGTTGCGGCCGTAACAGGACGAAAGGGAGAGGCGGTTATGGTCCGGGCGCTCGTGTTCGACGTGGGAGAGACGCTCATCGACGAGACCCGGATCTGGTCCCGGTGGGCCGACCGGCTGGGCGTGCCGCGCCTGACCTTCATGGGGGTTCTCGGCGGCATGGCCGCGCTCGACCGCAGCCACCGGGAGGCGTTCGAGCTGATCAGGCCGGGGATCGACCTCGACGCCGAGATCGAGGCGTGGCGGCGCGAGGACCCCGACGGGCTGCGCGAGAACTTCGACGCCGAGGACCTCTACCCGGACGTGCGGCACGCCCTGGCGGCCCTGCGAGAGGCAGGCTACGACCTGATCGTCGCGGGCAACCAGCCGCCCCAGGCGTACGACGCGCTGGTCGCGATGGACCTGCCGGTGGACGCGATCCACACCTCGGCGGGATGGGGGGTGGAGAAGCCCGACCCCGGGTTCTTCGCCAAGGTCGCGGCCGTCTGCGGGCATGAGCCGGGGGAGATCCTCTACGTCGGCGACCGTCTCGACAACGACGTTCTGCCGGCCGCGCGTGCCGGGATGCGTACGGCCCTGCTGCGCCGGGGACCCTGGGGCTACCTGCACTCCGAGCGCCCGGACGCCGCCCGGGCCGACCTCGTTGCCGACGGCCTCACCGATCTCGTCCGCCTGGTCCCCACCCTCACCTGACCTCCGAAGCTGCCAGGGTATTCGGGCATGGAGCGGTCCGGCCGATGCTGTCCCAAGGAGGGGGCGGCCGCCGCTGCGGATACTCCGAAAGATCTCCCGATGATGCTCTGTTGTATTACGATCACTTTCCGTGCCCGTTGATGTCGGCAGAAATCAGCTACGCGCGAGCTTCTCCCTCCAGAGAGGTGCCGCGCTGGAGATGCCGGAAAGCTCGCCGGCGGCCCTTCTCACTTTTTACGGCGCGGAGTGCGGTATGAAAGCGGCCCTCCTGGGCCGTCTTCATTTGCGATCGACTGCGCAGCTTCCCGATCACCTGCGAAATCACGATCTGCACCGGCTGGCTAAGGAACTGAAGCTTCCTTCCTCCCTGTGCAAGCGGATGCAGCCCTGCGCGAGTCAGCACTCAGACGGGCAGGTGGCGTTCGCCGAGCTGCACCAGGCGTGGAGGTACGGCCGCTCTCTGCAGCGGGATCACGAGAAAGAAGCCCTGGCCGTGTTGCGGGAGCTGCTGGACTGGTGTCGGCAAGAATTGGGGGCATGATCGTGCCGGACGAGATATCGGTCCCCGAGCGTCTTTACACCTGGGTTGATGTCGACGCGCATCTTGCCGATCTCGCCGTACGCAACCAGTGGCCGGGCTGGCTTCACGAGTGCGATGCGTTCTGGGATGGGGTCGAGCTAACTGTCGACCCGAGCGCTTCGCGTGACGAGGCTCTGTCATGGCTGGAGGAGAAGTTCGGCGTCGGGTCGATCGCGCGAGATGAGGACGTCGTCGCGATACGGCTTGATGACGTTCCCGGGCGCTTGTCCACCAGGATGCTTCCAATCGAGGTCCGGCACCAACGGCCCGATCTGCCGAGACGAGAGCCGCGCTGGCGCGAGCGTCGCATCGTCCGTTCCCTCGGTCAGCCGCTACCTCCCCCGGAGGGTCCATTTCCCGGCAACGTGCGGATCGCGGCTCTGCACTCGTTCAAGGGGGGCGTAGGGCGCACATTGCACGGAGTCGCTCTTGCCGAGGCCATATCCCAGCGTGGCGAGCGCGTTCTCCTGGTCGACGCTGACCTGGAAGCGCCCGGGATCACTTGGATGTTCACGGCCCACGGCAGACGGGTGGATTTCGCCTATGAGGATTTCCTGTCGCTGCTGCATTCGTCAGAGGACGGGCGGCCCGACGACGCGGTGACCCTCGGAGCGGCCTACCTGCCGAACCAGACGATCGGCAGAGTGATCGCCATGCCGACCAGGCGCACGCTGCAGGACATTGCGCCGCCACGTATCCAGCCCACCGATCTGCTGACCCCCGAACGATCGATCTACTACCTCACGGAGTCCCTGGCTCAACTGGCTGATCACCTCGGCGCGCGGGCCGTTCTGATCGACCTGCGAGCCGGCGGGAGCGAGTTGTCGGCCCCGGTGCTCCTGGATCCCCGCGTGCAGAGGATCTTCGTCACGACGGTCAGCGATCAATCACTGATCGGCACTGCCCGCATCATTCAGGAACTCGGCAGGAGGGCGCCCACACGTCCGGAGGATCCGGCGAGCGCGGCGGTCATTACCCAGTTTCACCCGCAAGGTCACGCCGAACTCGCTATCGAAGCCGCGGCGATGCTGCGTGACGTGATTGCCAAGACGCTTGAGCCGAGCCCGCAAGGGGGTGAGGATCGGGTCGTCGACGGGGACGTCACGCTTGAGCCGATACTCAGTGTGTTCCAGGATCGTCTCCTGGCGCTGCCCTCGTCGTGGGAGTCTGTCGTCGAACTGGTACACCGTCAGCGACTCACTAAGACGCTGGCGCCGCTCGCGGACGAACTGAGTCGGCCGGAAGAGACGGCATACACACCGCGACCGGGTTCGTCTGTTTCGCCCTCCGGCATGAATGAGCTGGCTGAACTCCGGGGACGCCTTGGAGACTTCGCCCGACGGCTCGCGTATGCGGAGACCGCCGATGACACCGAGTTTCTGACGACGGAGTCGCTCCGGAACCTGCTTACCTCGCACCGGACCGAGCCTCCCCTGTGCGTGGTGGCGGGCGCCAAAGGTTCCGGCAAGACGTTCACCCAGATTCAGATGTGCTTGCGTCGCACCTGGCGTGATTACGCGGTCGATGTGGGCGTGCCGGATGTCGCGCTACAGGCACTACTAGCCCCGGTCTTCATCTCCAAGAACCTCAAGGATCATCAACGGATAAGCGCGATCCAGCGCGACGCCTGCGTCTCCTCGGAGGCGGAGCCGGCGAGCCAGCTGGAACTACGGGATCGCATCGACCAGGCGCTGCGGGCGCAACTTTCCGATTCCGAATGGCGTCGGGTCTGGCTCACCTGCATGGCTCGAGCGGTCGGCATCGACGCCGAGACTTCCGACGTCGAGCAGAAGCTAGCCGACTTCGCGCGCGATGGCTCGAGGATTTTCCTCATCGACGGTCTCGAAGACCTGTTGCAGGACTTCGCGCGAAGTGAGGCTCAGCGGCAGGCGCTTCGGGTTCTCATGGTGGACTGTCTGGACTGGCTGCGCAGTCTGCGAGGGCGCCCACTCGGCTTGGTGATCTTCGTCCGGAGGGATCTCATCCAGGCGGCCGTTCGCCAGAACTACAACCAATTCCTCGCCCGATACAGCGAGTATGAGCTCAAATGGAACCCCGCCGAGGCGCTGCGACTCGCCCTGTGGATCGCCCAGCGCTCCGGAAGTCTTCCGGGTCTGTCATCCGAGGACGTGGCAAAGGCGACGGACAAGGATCTGAGCCGCCAGCTCACTCCTGTCTGGGGCGAGAAGATGGGTTCGGCTCGCTCTCGTGAGGCGAGGTCGGATGGATGGTTCCTCGCCGCGCTGTCCGATTTCAACGGGCAGATCCAGGCACGCGACATAGTCATCTTCATCGCGGAGTCCGCGGACCTCTCGATGGACGACAGCCGCTGGTCGGATCGGCTGCTGACGCCCTCCGCTATGAGGAACGCGCTGGTCAAATGCAGCAGGCAGAAGATCGAGGCGATCGGGGCGGAGAGTCCGCAGGTTGGAGAGCTTCTCAAGCGGCTGGACGGCCTGAGCGCGGAGAAGAAGAAGATCCCCTTCAGCCCCGAAATCGTCGGCCTCTCGGGTGAGGATCTCGATCTCCTGGTCGCCAACGGAGTCGTTTTCCGTGAGGAAGACCAGTACTGGATTCCCGAGATCTTCCGTCACGGCCTGTCGTTCAAGGCCGCCGGCCGCCCCAAGATCCTGGCCATCGCGAACCTCGTCCGGCAGCGCAACAATCTCGACTGACGCGGGGTCCCCGAGCCCAGCTAATCAAGGGCGCAGGCGGCGGGCGAGGAGTTCGCGCAGGGCGCCGGTCTCCTCGCCAAGGCGGTTGAGGCAGGCGAGGAACTCCTCCGGCTTGCCTTCGGGCACACCGGCTCGGGCGGGGCGCTCGCCTTCGCCGACCCGGACGCGGGGATCGCCCTGGCCTACACGCCGAGCGGTCTCGTCGTCAGCGCGGCCGGCCCCGACCCGAGGTGGGAACCCATGATCGCGGCGCTGTACGCCTGCCTGTGACGGCCGGCCGGGGAACCGGCGGCGCCGCGACCCGGTTCAGCTCTGCGCCTGCTTCTGCTGCTTGACGGCGGAGACCAGCTCGTCCTTGGTCATCCCCGACGCGGCGTCGACGCCCAGCTCCTTGGCCTGGTGCAGCAGCTCGTCCTTCGTCCGCGAGCGCGGCTTGATCGGCGCGGCGAGCACCTCGGCCTTCCGCTTGCTGAACGCCTTGCCGAGCCGCACCCGCTCCTCGAAGGGGACGGCCTTCTCCAGCACCGGGAGGATGTCGTGCTCCTCTTCCTCGACGTGGTGCGTCACCGCCTCGATCAGCTCGTGCAGCAGTGTCTCGAACTCGGGGCTCTCCGGGGCGGTCTCCAGGAGCCGGGAGATCATCTCCTCGGCCTCGTGGTGCTCCTCGGCTCCGTGGTGGACCTCCTCCTTCTCGTCGGGCCGCCGCCTGGCGAGCACGGGGTAGACCTCGTCCTCCTCGCCCTCGCTGTGGGCGATGAACTTCGCCGCCAGCTCCGCGAGGAGAGCCGGCCGGTTCTCCGGCATCTTCCGGAGCCGTTCGAACAGCGACTCCACGTCGCGGTGATCTTCCTTGATCAGGCTGATGACGTCGGTTGCCATGGGTTTCCTCCTGTGCGTGGACGCGCTCGCACTACCCGAGGTCACCGCGCTCACACCGGAGATGCCGAGATGAGCGTTTCGCAGCCGTTCGTACGCGGATGACGGCGGACCGTGTCCCGTAGACTCGGCTCATGATCGAGGGAGGCCGGTCGCGCAGGCTCCGAGGCCCTCGGCGCGGCGACCTCAGCGTCGCCGCGATCGCCGAGCTCGCCGGGGTCTCACCGCCGACGGTCTCGAAGGTGCTGCACGGCCGGACCGGCGTGGGGGAGAGCACCCGGCAGCGGGTGGAGGCGCTCCTGCGCGAGCACGGGTTCCGCAGGCAGGTGCCCGCCGGGTCGGCGTACGGCCTGGAGGTGGTGTGCAGCAACATGCTGGGCTCCATCGCCGTCGAGATCATGCGGGGCGTCGAGCAGGTCGCGGCCACCCGTCAGCTCTTCGTCGGCTTCACCGACGTACGTTCACGAGTCACGGCGGGCCTGCCCTGGGTGGAACCCCTGTTGCTGCGGCAGCCGGTGGGGGTGATCGCCGTCGTCTCCGGATTCACCACCGAGCACCGCGACCTGTTCGAGGCCGCGGGCGTCCCCCTCGTGGCGCTGGACCCCACCGGGGACGTGCATCCCACGCCGTCGGTGGGATCGACCGGCTGGAGCGGCGCGCTCGCGGCCACCCGGCACCTGCTCGACCTGGGGCACCGGCGGATCGGCGTGATCACCGGGCCGGCCGACTTCCTGGCCTCGCGGGCGCGCCTCGACGGCGTCCGCGCCGCCCTGGACACCGCGGGCGTCCCGTTCGACAAACGGCTCATGCGTGACGGGCCGTTCCTGTACGAGTACGGCCGGGACCTCGGGGCGGAGCTGCTGGCCCTGCCCGACCCTCCGACGGCCATCGTGTGCGGCAACGACCTGCAGGCGTTCGGCGTCTACGAGGCCGCCCGGCTCGCCGGTCTGCGCATCCCCGACGACCTCAGCGTCGTCGGGTTCGACGACATCGAGCACTGCGCCTGGGTGGCGCCGCCGTTGACGACGGTACGCCAGCCGTTCTTCGAGATCGGCGCCACCGCCGCGCGGATGGTGCTGGCGCTGGCCGACGGGGAACGGCCGTCCGAGACGCTCGTCGAGCTCGGCACCACCCTCGTGGTGCGCGACAGCACGGCCCCGCCCCGCCGGAACGCCAGGATCAGGAGTCCTTGGTGAGGGTCCCCTCGTAGGCGAACAGGCCGAGGTCGTCGGTGTGGCGATAGGCGAGGGCGTTCCCCCGCCGGGTGAGCACGACGTCGCCGGGGACGCACTTCGGGACGTCCTCCAGCCGGAACGTGAGCGCCGAGCCGGACGCCCCCGTCAGCCGCAGCGTGCCGTCGCAGGAGTTCGCCGGCTCCTTCCATCTGCCGGACGGCTCGCCGGCCTTCAGCTCGATCTCTATGTCGTACTCGCTCGTGAGGAGACCGGCGGTGGGTGCGGTGTGCCCCCGCCACTTTCCCTCGAACGCCTGGGGGATGCCCGCGGGTGCGGATGCGGTCGCCGGGTCCGCCCCGCCGCCGTATCCGCCCGCGTCTGTCGTCGTGGCACCGGTCGGCGCCGGGCTCGCCGCCTCCGTGCTCTGGACGTACGAGGGCGCGGTCGGCAGGGGCGTGGGGGACGGCCCGCCGGACATCGCGGCCAGGCGCGGCACCAGCAGCGCGGCGGTGATCCCGAGAGCCACCACGGCGGCGCCGGCCCCGGCCAGGACCCGCAGGCGCGACCCGCCCCGGCCGCCCCCGGGCATGGTGTCCGCCGCTCCGCCTCCGGGGGCGGTATGCGCTCCGGCCGGGCTCGCCGACGGCGAGGTCGCCGAAGTCGGATCGTACGGCTGCGCGGGCCCGCCGGGAGAGACGTTCGCCGCCGCCCCCGTACGCCCCGGGAGGGTCGGGGTGCCGACCAGTTCGAGCAGCAGGTCGCGGGCGGTGGGGCGGACGGCGGGATCCTTGGCGAGGCAGCGTTCGACCAGCGCCCGCAGGGGCGGGGGCACCGGCGTCAGATCGGGGAAGGTCGTCATGATCCGGTGCAGCACGGCGGCGACGTTCCCGGCGCCGAACGCCGCCCTGCCGGAGGCGGCGAAGACGATCGTCGCGCCCCACGCGAACACGTCGGAGGCGGGAGAGGCCGGATGCCCCGCGATCTGCTCGGGCGCCAGGTAGGCCGGGGTGCCCACCGGGCCCGCGGTCATCGTCTCGCTCTCGTCGTGGCGGGCGATGCCGAAGTCGACCACGCGGGGGCCGTCCGGCCCCAGCAGCACGTTGGCCGGCTTGAAGTCGCGGTGCACGATGCCCGCGCCGTGGATCGCCGCCAGCGCGGTCGCCGTCCCCACCGCGAGCCGTTCCAGCTCGCCCCCGCGCAGCGGGCCCGACGCCGCCACCCGCTGCTGCAGCGAGGGGCCGTCGACGAACTCGCTCACGACGTACGGCTCGCGCCCGTCCACCATCGCGGTGATCACCCTGGCGGTGCAGAAGGGGGCGACGCCGCGCAGGACGTCGAGCTCGCGCGCCAGCCGTGCCCGGACGACGGGGTCGAGCCCGGTCTTGAGCACCTTGACCGCGACCGGGGCGCCGTCCGGGGCGTGTCCCAGATAGACGACGCCTTGGCCGCCCTCGCCGAGACGGCCGCTGATACGGAACCCGCCGAGCGTGCGCGGGTCGTCTGGCTCAAGGGGGGCGACCATGGTCACACGGTAGCGACCCCGTGGCCGTTCCGGGATCAGAGCATGCGGAGGTTCACCGCGTCGGCGAGCGCGAGCCGCCCGGCGTCACTGAGGTGCAGGTGGTCACCCGAGTCGTACGGGACGGCGAGCTGCTCGGGGAAGTCGGGGTCGCGTACGGCCCGGTCGAAGTCGAGCACGCCGTCGAACATCTTGCTCGTGCGGATCCACGTGTTCAGCCGCTGCCGGAGCTCCTCGCGCTCCGGGGTCCAGGTGCCGAAACCGTAGAACGGGGTGAGCGTCGCGACCAGCACCTTGACCTTGCGGGCGTGCGCCGCCTGGACCAGCCGCTTGTATCCGTAAACGAGCGGCTTGATCGAGGTGTACTCGCCCCGGGAGATGTCGTTGATCCCCTCGTAGATCACCACCGTGCGCACCCCGGGCTGGCTGAGCGCGTCGCGGTAGAACCGGCTGACCCCGCTCGGGCCGACGTTGGAGTGCAGCAGCCGGTTTCCGGCGATGCCGGCGTTGAGCACGCCCAGCCGCCGCGACTGCGACTGGCGGGCCAGCCGCTGCCGCAGATAGTCGGTCCAGCGGCGGTTGGCGTCGACGGCCTGGCCGGTGCCGTCGGTGATCGAGTCGCCGAACGCGACCACCGAGCCGATCGTGGTCGCGCCCGCCTCGACCGCGATCCGGTCGAGGAAGTACCACTGCGTGCTCGTGTAGGTGAAGCCCTCGCCGCCCTCCTCCGCCGCGAAGTCCCCCGGCTCGGACAGGTAGGTGGTGCTGTAGGCGCGTTCGTGCCCGGTCACGCCCCTGACCGTGCCGGGCAGGTGGAGGCTGACGACCAGGGCCGATCCGCCGGCGACCCGGCCCGGGATCGGATCGCTCCAGACGGCCTGGCCCGGCGGCACCTTGACCGAGGTGCGCTTGCGGAAGGTCACCGGCCGGTTGGTGCCCGCGATGATCTCGGCGCCGTACGCCTGGACGCCCACGTGGACGTCGGCGAACGTCACCGGCGCCGCCCCGAAGAGGTTGGACAGACGCAGGCGCATGCCGGTGCCGCCGACGCTGGCGCGCACGACCATGCGTATGGTCTGCCCGCCGAGGGCCGCGCTGATCCGGTCGGTCGCGGTGGTCCAGGCGCCGACCAGGCGGTGCTGCGCGCGCGAGTCGTCACCGGGCCTCGGCGCGGCCGTACGCTGCGGGGCGGCCGCCGCCGCGAGCCCCCGGACGGCGGAGGGCGTGGCGGTCGCGGTGCGCGCGGCCGTGAGGGACTCCGCGTGGACCGGCGCCATGGGAAGCGCCACGGTCACGCCGCTGACGGCGAGGGCGAGAGCGGCCATGGTCAACCGGTGCGCCGGCCGTGCCATCCGGGATCCTCCATCTGGGTGTCGCTGGGGGCGGTCCGTCGCGGCCACGCTTCCGATCGCTCCGCCGAGCCCGTTGATCGAAAAGCGTCCGCGAGGCCATACATTACGGCTGTTTGGCGATGACCGGGTGAGAAGTTGACCGTCAGGGGTAAGAGTCGGCAGCTCGTCCGCCTTGGACGGGACTTTTAGGTCATTATCGGGATCGATGCGACGGATGGTGCAGATATTCACTCTGCACTCATTCTTCCGTCATAGCGGGCCGGTTAGGCTCGGCTCGATGAATGCATACGAGCGTTGGATCGTTCTGGAAGGCGCGGCGAACGTACGGGACCTCGGCGGCCTGCCCACGGTGGACGGCGGGACCACGGCGCCCGGCCGGATCCTGCGGGCCGACAACCTGCAGGGCCTGACCGACAATGACGTGGCGTTGCTCGTGGGCGACCTCAAGCTGCGGCACGTGGTCGACCTGCGGTCGCACACCGAGGTACGCCTGGAGGGGCCCGGTCCGCTGACCCGCCTGCCGGAGGTCGGCATCCACCACCACAGCCTGTTCGCGGAGGGCGGGCACCTCACCGACGTCGAGGCCGACACGGTCGACGAGCGGGCACTGCCGTGGCAGGGCGAGCGGGCCGAGGAGGACCTGGCCGAGCTCCGCGTGACCGGCTACTACTACGGATATCTGCGGGACCGGCCCGACTCGGTGGTGGCCGCCCTGCGGGTGCTCGCCCGTGACGACGGCATGGCCGTGGTCCACTGCGCGGCGGGCAAGGACCGCACCGGAGTGGTCTGCGCCCTGGCGCTCGCCGTCGCGGGCGCCACCCGGGAGGCGATCATCGAGGACTACGTCGCCACCGGCGAACGGCTGGAGGGCATCCTCGCCCGGCTGCGCGCCAGCCGCACCTACCGCGAGGACCTCGACTCGAAGCCGGCCGACAGCCACCTGCCGCGGCCCGAATACATGGGGCAGTTCCTGGCGACGCTGGACGACCGGTTCGGCGGCCCTCTCGACTGGCTGCGCGCCCACGGCTGGACCGACGCCGACACCGAGGCCCTGCGCGGCCGGCTGCGCGACTGACGGCCGGCGCGGGCGGGTTCAGACGAGGGTCTCGCCGCCGTCCACGGTGATGACCTGGCCGGTGACGTGGTTGTTGGCCATGAGGAAGACGGCCGTGGCGGCGGCCTCCTCGGCGGTGCCGAAGCGGCCGAGGGGGACGGACGTCCCGGCGGCGGCGACCGCGTCGTCGGAGTCCAGCCCCGGCAGCGAACGCAGGAGCGGGGTGTCGATCCGGCCGTAGCGTACGGCGTTCACGCGCACCCGTGCGGGGGCGAGCTCCACGGCGAGTGCCCTGGTGAGGGTCTCCACGGCGCCGGCGGCCGACAGCGGGACGGTCATCCCGGGAGCGGGGCGGACCACGAGGATGCCCGAGCTGAACGTGAGCGAGCCGCCCGCGGGAAGCCGGGTCGCCGCCGCGCGGGCGACCGTGAAGGCCGTCTGAAGGGAGCCCGAGCCGAGGGTCGTGCGGATGTCGTCGGCCGAGAGGGCGGCCAGCGGGCCGGCGCCGCTGATGCCGCCCGCGGTGACGTACACGTGGTCGACCCGGCCCGCCCGGTCGAACGCCTCCGCGAGGGTCCGCTCGTCGCCGCCGTCACCGGTGACGCCCAGCACGGCGTCGTCCGGGCCCGAGCCTCGCACCCGGGAGGCGGCGGCCTCCAGCCGGTCGGGGTCGCGGCCGACCAGCACGACGCGGGCGCCGATCGACCGCAGCAGGACGGCCGCCGCCAGCCCGATGCCCGAGCTTCCGCCGACGAGGACGACGGTCGCGCCGGAGAGCGCGCCGGGCAGCGGCGACCGTACGGGGATGGGTGTCGCAGTGCTCATGGGAGAGCCTCTCGGTGAAATAAACCATCTGGTTGTTTTATTGCCGACCCCGATACTGCCGCTCGTACGGGGCGGAGTCAACCGGATGGTTTAATTCGTCCATGGCCTACGACGCGGAGGACACCAGACGGAGGATCTTCGACGCCGCCATCGCCGAGTTCGCCGAGCACGGGCTGGCCGGGGCCAGGGTGGACCGCATCGCGACGGCCGCCAAGGCCAACAAGCAGGCCATCTACCTCTATTACGGCAGCAAGGAGAAGCTGTTCGCCGCCGTCGTGCGGGCGAAGCTGGAGGAGGTCCGCGCCTCCGTCTCCGTCGACCCCGGCGCGGTGGCAGAGTCGGTCGGGCAGATGTTCGACTGGTATCGGGAGCACCCGGAGCTGATCAGGCTGCTGCTGTGGGAGGCGCTGGAGGTGCGCGACGAGCCCGGCGAGAGCGAGCGGGAGCGGCGCGACGCCTTCCGCGAGAAGGCCGGTCAGCTCGCCGACGCGGGCCCGGCCGGCCACCTTCCCGAGGATGCGCGGGTCCGCGCGGCCCAAGATCTGCTGTTCACCGTCATGGGCCTGATCTCGTGGAACTTTGCGGTGCCCCGGATGTGCCGCCTCGTCCTGGACGAGGAGACCGAGGAGGCCGCGTTCGCCCGGCGGCGCGAGACGGTGATCGAGGCCGTCCGCAGGCTCGCCGCCGCCCCGCCCGTCCCGGACGCCGCGGCGGCGCGGCCCGCGGAGTGAGCGGGCGCCACTCCCTCCCCAGGCGACTTCGCCTTGCCGGCTGCTATTCCTCCCGGCCGGGGAGGCCGACCACCTGGCCGCGGGTCGCCGACAGGACGGCGGCCTCCAGCACGGCGATCGCGTCCACGGCGTCGTCCGGCTCGACCGGCGGCGGCGCGCCGTCCCGCAGGCAGGCCACGACTCCCTCATAGAACCGCTGGTAGGCCCCGGGCTCGGTGGGCACCCGGCGGCAGTCGCCCTCGGCTCCGAGCGTGCCCCAGCGCTCCGGGGCCTCCGCCCCCCATCCGGCTCCCGTACCCTCACCCGGGCCGCCGCCTGGGCCGAAGCCGGCGGCGTCCGGCCGCTCGCCCGCCCGCAGGCGTTCCTCCTGGGGGTCCAGGCCCCACTTCACGTAGGACGCGCGGGAGCCGAGCACGCGGAACCTCGGGCCGAGGTCGGCGGCCACCGCGCTCATCCACAGGTGCGACCGGGTCCCGTTCCGGTGGGTCAGCGCCACGAACGCGTCGTCGTCGTTGCGCACCCCGTCCCGCCTGACGTCGGTCTCCGCGTACACGTGGGAGACCGGGCCGAACAACCGCAGCGCCTGGTCCACCAGATGGCTGCCGAGGTCGTAGAGGGTGCCGCCGACCTCCTCCGGCCCGCCCGACTCGCGCCAGCCGCCCTTGGGCACCGGCCGCCACCGCTCGAACCGCGACTCGAACCGGTGGACCTCGCCCAGCTCGGGCAGCACGCGGCGCAGCGTCAGGAAGTCGCCGTCCCAGCGCCTGTTCTGGAAGACCGTCAGCATCAGCCCGCGGTCGCGCGCGAGCCGTACGAGGTCGCGGGCCTCCGCGGCGGCGCCGGCCAGCGGCTTGTCCACGACCACGGGAAGCCCGGCCTTGATCGCCTCGGTCGCCAGGGGCACGTGGGTGCGGTTCGGCGACGCGATCACCACGAGATCGCAGCGGTCCCACAGGTCGTCCGCGGCGGGGACGACGGCCGCGCCGGGATGGCCGGCACGGACCCGCTCGGCCCTGGAGGGGTCGCGGGTGACGACGGCGGCGAGGCGCAGCCCCGGCGTGGCGGCGATCAGCGGCGCGTGGAAGAAGGATCCGGCCGGACCGAAACCGACCAGTCCGACGCGGATTTCGGGGAAATCTGAGGGCGGCATGAGGCGCGGGAGTCCTTCGAACGGTTCAAGCGCGGCGGAGGGGCGGCTCAGGCGTCGCCCTCGTCCCGTTCGGCGAGGAACGCCTCGAACTGGGCGGCGAGCTCGTCGCCCGTGGGCATCTTCACCTCCTCGGCCAGCAGGCTCTCCCGTTCGGCGCCCGACTGGAACGCGTCGTACTGCTGCTCCAGGCCGCGGATGGCCCCGGCGAGCTCCTCGGACGCCGCGATCTGCTCCTCGATCTCGACGTTGGTCTTGTCGGCCGCGTCCCTGAGCGTGTCCATGGGGAAGACCAGCCCGGTGCCGCGGGTGACGGCCTCCAGCGCCGCCACGGCGGCCTGCGGATACTCCGCCTGGGCGAGGTAGTGGGGCACGTGGACGGCGTAGCCGAGCGCGTCGTGGCCCTTCGTCCCGAGGCGGAACTCGATGAGCGCGGCGAGGCTCCCCGGCACGCGGACCTTGCCGAAGGGGCTGGTCTGCCCGTTCACGAGGTCGGGGCGGGTGGCGTGGGCCGTCAGGCCGAGCGGCCGGGTGTGCGGGACGCCCATCGGGATGCCGTGGACGGTCACCAGCTTGCCGATGTTGAGCCGGGTCACCAGCATGCCGACGGCCTCGGTGAACAGCTCCCACTCCCGGTCGGGCTCCGGCCCGCTCAGGATGAGGAACGGCGTGCCCGTGACGTCCTTGGTCAGGTAGACGACCAGCTCAGGGGTGTCGTAGTCGCTCCAGTGATCGGTGTCGAAGGTCATCGCCGGGCGGCGGGACCGATAGTCGATCAGCCGGTCCACGTCGAAGGTCGCGATGACCCGGTGCTCCAGTTCGGCGAGGAGGTGCCCCAGGGCGAGCCGTCCGGCGGCGCCGGCGTCGACGAACCCCTCGAAGTGGTAGAGCAGCACCGGATCGGTCAGCTCGGGCAGGTCCCCGTCGAGCCGATAGAGATCCGTGGGGTCGGACACGTGTCCCAGCCTTTCTCACGAAGTCTTTACCTACTGAACCTACGGGACCCCCGGTCGATTCCGGAGGGGTAGCGGCGACCTTACCGTTGGACCATGGGGAACAAGGAGCCGGACCCTGAGATGGAGGAGTTCGCCACCAGGCTCTTCGACCTCGCGAGGTCGGGGCGGACCGAGGCGCTGTGCGCGTACGTCGACGCGGGCGTGCCCGTCGACCTGCGCAACCAGAAGGGCGACACGCTGCTCATGCTGGCGGCCTACCACGGCCACGCCGCCACCGTACGCGCCCTGGTCGAGCGGGGCGCGGACCCCGACCTCGCCAACGACCGCGGGCAGACCCCGCTCGCCGGTGCGGTGTTCAAGAAGGAGCCCGAGGTCGTGCGGGCGCTGCTGGAGCTGGGAGCCGATCGCTACGCCGGGACGCCGTCGGCCGTCGACGCCGCCCGCATGTTCGGCGACGCGGAGATCGTCGCTCTCATCGAGGACTCGTCCGGCTGAATGGATCTGTCTGGTTAGATCTGTATGGCCGGTGTGTCCGTAATTATGGCAAGGCTGGCGCCGATCATCTGGTGGGACCATGCTTGTCGGATGGCTACTGCGAAAGCGGATTCCCTGAGAGGGAGCCCCCTCCGCCTTCCCTCGCTCACCTGCCCCTTCCCGAGTGCGGTGAACCCGCACGTCGACGAGGTGAACCGGGACACTCTGGCCTGGCTGGCCGCCTCCGGCATGATCGCCGACGACGACCAGTTCGAGCGTTTCCGGCTCGCTCGCTACGGATGGCTCGGCGCCCGGACCTACCCGTACGCCTCCCGGGAGCTGTGCCAGCTCGTCACCGACTGGTGCGTGTGGCTGTTCGCGTTCGACGACGCCTACTGTGAGTCGGACCGGCGGGCGGCCGAGATCGCCCGTGCCCTGCCCCAGCTCTACACCGTGGTCGAGGACAACGAGGGTGACGAACCCGTCGAGAACGTCTTCGCCCGCGCACTGCTCGACATCAAGACGCGGATCAGGAGGAACGGCACCCCCGACCAGCTCGACCGGTGGCGGGCGACGGTCAAGGACTACCTGTTCGCCCAGGTCTGGGAGGCCGCCAACCGGGAGGACGACGTCGTCCCGACGATCGACGACTACATCTTCATGCGCCGCAGGACCGGTGCGATGCTCACCGTCTTCGCGCTGATCGACGTGGCCGCGGAGGTCTGCCTCACCACCGACGAGTGGCGGCATCCGGTGGTGCACGAGATGACCGAGCACGCCAACGACGTGGTCGTCTGGGACAACGACCTCATCTCGTACGCCAAGGAGCGGGATGAGGCCAACATCCGCAACAACCTCGTCAGCGTGCTTGTCGGGCACACCGGGTGCACGGTCCAGGAGGCGATGGACCGGATCGGCGCGATGCGCGACGAGGCGGTCGCCGCGATGGCGGCGCTCGCCCCGGCCGCCGAGGCGCTCGGCTCGCCCGCCGTCAGCGCGTACGTGCGGGGCCTGCAGTATTGGATCAGCGGCAGCGTGGACTACTCGCTGACCAGCTCCCGGTATTTCGGCGCCTGGCAGTGATCACCGCCGATCGGCGGCCCGGTCAGCCGAGGTGGAAGTCGTCGAGGTCGTCCAGCGCGTACTCGACGAGGTCGCCGAGGCTGAACCGGGTCCCGACGGCGTACGCCTCGTCGTAGGCGGCGTCGCCGATCAGCTTCTTGCACTCCTTGACGCACTGCTCGTGCTCGGTCGTGAAGAACGGCGACCCGAACTGGGGCAGCCCGAAGGTCCGCCAGTTGGCCTGGGCCGCCCCGAGGAGGGTCGCCGTCCGTTCCGGCTCGCCGGCCTCCAGGTTCAGCGTGGCGAGGTTGTCCACGCACAGGACGATCCCGAGCACGTCGTGGAAGTGCCGCTTGATGCGCAGCGCCTCCTTGCACGCCACCAGCGCCTCGTCGCGCCTGCCGGTCGCGCGGTGAACGAGGGAGGAGACATACCAGGCGTAGGACCGCAGCCACAGCTCGCCGCGCTCCTGGCAGACCTGCAGGCAGTCGGCCAGCAGCGTCTCCGCCTCCTCATAGTCGCCCTGCGCGAACAACACCATGGACAGCTCGACGATCGCCGGCAGCAGGCCCGGGTTCAGCTCCCGGCCGCCGCGGTGGAACTCGATCGCGACACCGAGCAGCGCCGTCGCCTTCTTCGCGTCGCCCTGCAGCATGGCCGCGGTGCCCTGCATCTTGGTGGCCAGCAGCACCGCGCCCGAGTCGCCCACGCGCACCGCGTCGGTGCTGCACTGCTCGGCCGCCGAGAGCGCGCCCGCCATGTCGCCCTGGGCGCTGCGGATGTAGGCCAGCACCCACAGGGCCTTGCAGCGCTCCTTGCTGGGCGAGGGACTGGTCTTTAGCGCGCGCTCCAGGTAGACCACGCCCTCGCGGGCGAAGCCGCAGGCCACCCACAGGAACCACAGGGCCGACAGCAGCTCGAGGCCGACGCGTTCCTCACCCGGCGTCGAGAGGCAGTAGTCGAGCGCGACGCGGATGTTGTCGTGCTCCTGGCGCATCCGCGTGTACCAGTGCACCTGGCGCGGCCCCGACCACGAGTGCTCGCTGCGCTCGGCGAGCTGCAGGTAGTAGTCGCGGTGGCGCTGCCGCAGGTCCTGCGTCTCGCCGAGCTTGTCGAGCCACTCGCCGCCGTACTGCCGCAGCGTGTCGATCAGCCGGTAGCGCTGTCCGGCCGGGGTGGGGAAGCTCAGCAGGACCGACTTGTCGACCAGGCCGCCGATCACGTCGAGGACCTGCTCGGCCGGCAGCGCCTCGCCGGCGCAGACGCTGCGGGCCGCGTCGAGGTCGAAGTCGCCGGCGAACACCGACAGCCGCGCCCACAGCAGCCGCTCGGCCGGCTCGCACAGCTCATGGCTCCACCCGATCGCCGCGCGCAGCGTCTGATGCCGCGGCAGCGCCGTACGGCTGGCCCCGGCGAGCAGGCTGAACCGGTCGGCGAGCAGCGCGAGGATCTGCTCGACCGACAGCGTGCGCAGGCGTACGGCGGCCAACTCGATGGCCAGCGGGATTCCGTCGAGACGGCGGCACAGCTCGGCCACGGCCGAGACGTTGTCCTCGTCCACCACGAAGTCGGGCACGACGGCGGAGGCCCGGATGCCGAACAGCTCGACGGCCTCGTTGGTGAACGGATTCTCCGACGGGTTGTCGCCGGGCACCGTCAGCGGCGGCACGGCGGCCGTGTACTCGCCCGGCGCGTTGAGCGACCGCCTGCTCGTCGCGAGGATGCGCAGGTGCGGCGCGGTGTTGAGCAGGTTCTGGGTGAGCTGGGCGCAGGCGTCGACCAGGTGTTCGCAGGTGTCCAGGATGAGCAGGAGCTCCCGGTCGGCCAGCCACTCGGTGAGGGTGGCCGACCCCTCCCGCGGTGACTGGTCGGCGATGCCCAGCGCGGCCGTGATCGTGTGGTAGACCATCGCGGGGTCCTGCAGCCGGGCCAGGTCGACGTACCAGACGCCGTCCCTGAACTGGCGCCGCACCTGGTGCGCGAGGCGCAGCGCGGTGCGCGACTTGCCGACCCCGCCGATGCCCGTGACGGTGATCAGCCGGTGCTCCTGCAGCTTCTGTCGCAGCGACGCGAGCAGCCGTGTGCGCCCGACGAAGCTCGTCAGCTCCACGGGCAGGTTGCCCTCTTGCCGCCATCCTGCTGGCGTTGCCATGCCGCCTCACGGGGGGTTCGTCCGGCGTGCTCCCTGCTCCCGCATCGTACCTTTGCGTGCGGTTGGCTGTCCGGTGGTACGGGCGTGACGTTTGCCCGGCGATGTGGCGGCGTGATCTCTCTTCGGGGGAAGGAGTCCCAGCGCCGCCCGGCAATCGCCCAAGACTCCCCGTTGTCCGGCTCGCGGGGCTCATGGGGCGCATGGGGCTCAAGCGGCCGGCGTGGCTTCGCGGCTCCGGAAGCAGCCAGTAGCATTGGCTGCGTGAGTGTGCAGCATCCGGATGACATGCGTCCGGTGGACCTCTTCGACGAGGGGCTGCCGGTGCTGCCCGACCAGACGAGCGACGACACCGACCTCGGGTGGGGCGACTGGCGCTCCGACTCCGACGTCTCCCGCCTGCTGGAGGAACGCCCGCCTCACTGGGACTGAGGTCGCGTCAGGACCCCGTCGCCAGCTCGAACCAGACGGCCTTTCCCCCGTTCGTCGGGCGTACGCCCCAGGAGCGGGCCAGGGAATCGACGATCAGCAGCCCCCGGCCGCCCTCGGCGTCGTGCGGTGACTCGCCGCGCGCCCGCACCGGAACGCGGGCCTCGTCCTCGACCTCGCACCGCAGGACGCCGTCCCACAGCGTGAGCGTGAGGACCGGTTCTCCCCGCCCGTGCAGCAGGGCGTTGGCGACCAGTTCGCTGACGAGGAGTTCGGCCACCTCGGCCACCTCGCCTTCCGTGCATCCCGTCCAGTCCCGCAGCGTGGCGCGGACGAGATCGCGCGCCCGGCACGTGGAGGCCGGGACCGCGGGGAGGCGCCAGGAGGACCGGCGCGTCTGCGGCACGCCGTCGTCGTCCGCGCCGTTCCGCACGGCGCGGGGCCGTTCCCCGGGGAGAGCGCTGAACGGCTGCCGGACCGCGAGGGCGAGCATGGTCGTGCTCATGGGCTCACGCGGCCTGTGCGTAGCGGGCTCGGTGGGGGAGGAGGCTCCGGCCGTCGGGCAGCAGTTCGCCGGTGTCGTCGAACACCACGACGCCGTTGCAGAGCAGCCCCCATCCCTGCTCGGGGTGGAAGGCCACGAGGCGGGCGGCGTCGCGGTCGGGGGCGTACGCGGGCGGACACGGCGGGGTGTGCGGGCACATGCGTGTCACCTCGATCCTTCGCGGGCGGCGGACAGTTCACGAAAAGCCGGTTCGGGCTGGTGACCTCATGAAGCCGACGTTCCCGCTTCACGGCCACCCGCTCGCATTTCACACAATTGCGGATAAAAGTCCCATTGTCAGCGCTGGAAGCCCCCATTGCGTCTGGATGCCCTCCGGACTTCGGGATGGCGGCTACCTGCAATGACCCGGGCGTGCCCCGATGCGACCCTGGAGATGTGGCCCTGCGGTGTCTCATCGTCGATGACAGCGATCACTTCAAGGAGGCCGCCCGCCGGATGCTGGAGGCGGACGGCATCGCTGTCGTGGGCATGGCGGCCACCTCCGCCGAGGCCCTCCGGTGGTTCCGCAGGCTGCGGCCGGATCTCGTGCTGGTCGACATCGACCTGGGCGAGGAGAACGGATTCGACGTGGTCAGGCGGCTCTCGGAAGAGGCAGGGGGCCGTCGCCCCCGGATCATCCTGATCTCCACGTACGACGAGCAGGACTACGCCGACATGATCGCGGCCAGCCCGGCCGTCGCCTTCCTGTCCAAGCCGAGCCTCTCGGGCCGGGCCATCGACGAGATCCTCCGGAAGTCCAGCGCCTGACCGGGCCGCACCGGTCAGGCGGACTCGGTCTCTGGTCGCCGCCGGTGAGTGAGCACTCCCAGCGCCTGGGCCGCTCGGCCGGTCTTTCTCGCTTCGGGCGGCGTCAGCGGGCGTCGAGGAACGTGAGCACGGCGAGCACGCGGCGGTGGTCGTCCTCCGTCTCCGGCAGCCGCATCCTCGACATGATGCTGCGCACGTGCTTTTCCACCGTGCCCTCCGTGATCCACAGTTTGTGCGCGATTCCCGCGTTCGAGCGGCCCTCCGCCATGAGGGCGAGCACCTCGCGCTCACGCTGGGTGAGCTGCTCCAGCGGATCCTGCCGTCGGCGGGCGTTGATCAGTTCCGCCACGAGGCTGGGGTCGACGACCGAGCCGCCGTCGACGATGCGTCTCAGTGACGCGACGAACTCGGACACCGCGGTCACCCGGGTCTTGAGCAGATAGCCGATGCGATGGCCGGCCGCGAGCAGCTCCATCGCCTGATCGACCTCGACGTGCGCCGACAGCAGCAGGATGCCCACCTCGGGGAACTCCGTGCGAATGACCTTGGCCGCCTCGACGCCCTCCGTGGTGTGCCGCGGAGGCATCCGGATGTCGACGATCGCGAGGTCGGGGCGGCAGCGCCGGACGAGGGCGATCAGCTCGGGCGCGTTCCCCGCCTGGCCGGCGACCTCGAACCCCGATCGCTCCAGCAGGCTCGCCATTCCCTCGCGCAACAAAACGTCGTCGTCCGCCAGGACCACTCGTGCCGAGGCCTCGTCCACCGTTCCGCCGCCTTTCAGGCGCGGTCACGCCGCGTAGGGACCGCCTCGATCGTGCCGGCGATCGGGTGGTCCCGCCATCTGCGGCCGACCAGCGCCTATGTGGTACATATGGCCGCGTACCGTTGGGTTATGCGCGCGCGATTGCTGTCGTCGCTGCTTCGTATGAGACGTCCGCCTCTGGCGCTGGGCGTCGTCGTCGGAGTCGTATGCGTGACGGCGGAGACGCTTCTGGCCCTCCCGCTGGCCCGGATGGCCTCCACGAGTCCCTTGGGCCTAGTTTATCTCCCTGGAATTCTCCTGGTTTCGTACTTCTGGGGTCTGCCGTTCGGCGTGGTGACCGCGCTGGGGAGTGGTCTGGTCTACGACCTCTTCCTGATCCCCCCGACACACCGGATCACGCTCTTCACCAGCTGGTCGTGGATCGCGCTGGTGGTCTTCCTGGTGGTCGCGCTGCTGGTCAGCGGTGCCGCGGCGCTGCTGCGAGCGCTGCTCCTGGAAGCCGACGAGCGCCGCTGCGAGGCCGACGTCAGCGCCGGCACGGCCCGTCTCCTCCTGCGTGCCGACCATCTGTGCGCGGTGCTGCCGGTCGTGGCCCGGCGTCTGGCCCGGGACCTCGGTCTGCCGTCCCTGGCGGTCAAATTCGGGCCGGTCGGCGACGACCGGAGCCACACCACGCTGCCCCTCAGCGACGAGGGCACCCGGTTCGGCTCGCTCGTCGTGCCCGCGGGTCTGCCGGAGACGACGCTGCGCCGCCTGCGAGAACGCGTGGTGCCCTCGCTGGAGGCGGCGCTGGTGGCGGCGCGTCATCGTGAGGCCGCCGCCTGCGCCCTTGCGGCGAGCCGGGACGAGCTCGCCAGGGTCGCCGAGGAGCAGGCCGCGCTGCGCCGGGTCGCGACACTGGTCGCGCGCGGAGTCCGCCCGACAGAGATCTTCGGCGCGGTCGCCCGTGAGATGGGCCTGATCGTGAACGCGGACCACACGGCGATCGAACGCTACGAGCCTGACCGGACGGTCGTCCTGATGAGCTCCTGGAGCGCGTCGGACGGCGGGCCCCCGCCTCCCGTGGGCCTGCGCCGGCGGCTTCACGAGGAGGGCCTGTCGGCCCTCGTCCTGCGAACCGGGCAACCGGAAATGATCATGGTGGACGAGACCACGGCCGGCGAGCTGGGCAGGTGGGCCAGAGACGAGGAGAACGGCGTCGCGATCGGCGGCCCCATCGTCGTCGAGGGACGCCTGTGGGGCGTGATGATCACCTTCTTCCGTGGCCTGGAGCGGCGACCGGAGGGCGTGGAGGAACGCATGCGGGACTTCACCGAGCTGGTCGTGACGGCCATCTCCAACGCACTGGCCCGCGACGAGCTCGCCGCCTCACGCGCCCGTGTGGTCGCCGCCTCGGACGAGACCCGGCACCGGATCGAACGCGACCTCCACGACGGGGCACAGCAGCGCCTCGTCTCTCTGGGGTTGCAGGTGCGCATGGCCGAGGCCGCCGTGCCGCCGGAGCTGCCTGAGCTGAGGCAGCAACTGTCCCACACGGCCGAGGGCCTGACGTTGGTGCTGGAGGACCTGCGGGAGCTGTCGCGCGGCATCCACCCGGCGATCCTGTCCAAGGGCGGTCTCGGACCCGCGCTGAAAATGCTCGCGCGCCGCTCGGCCGTCCCCGTCGACCTGAGAGTGCGCGTCGCGGAACGCCTGCCGGAGCGGGTCGAGGTGGCCGTCTACTACATCGTCTCGGAGTCGCTGACCAACGTGGCCAAGCACGCGCGAGCCTCCCTGGTGGGCGTCGACGTCCAGGCGACGGCCGAAGGCGCCACGGTCGTGATCCGCGACGACGGGGCAGGCGGCGCGGACCCGGCCAAGGGCTCCGGGCTCATCGGTCTCAGCGACCGCGTCCAGGCGCTCGACGGGACCATTGAGATAACCAGCCCGATCGGCCACGGCACCACGCTGACCGCCGTCATCCCGATCCGCGACGGCTGACAGGCGACGGTCACGGCCTCGGGTGTCCGTCCGCGGCCGGATGGGCGAGAGGTTCGGCGAGCGGCAGGCGGACGACGAAGCGCGCGCCGCCCTCCGGCGCGTCCTCCACACTGATGGTCCCGCCGTGGGCCCGCACGATCTCGCGTGCGATGGCGAGGCCGAGGCCGGAACCGCCCCGGCTGCGGCATCGGGACTCGTCCAGGCGGGTGAACGGCTCGAAGATCTTCTCCCGATCCGCTTCGGCGATGCCGTCACCGTCATCGGACACCGAGATCTCCGCGTGGGCGCCCTCCTGGCGCACCTCCACCAGCACCTTGCTTCTGGCGTGGCGCTGCGCGTTGTCCAGCAGATTGCCCAGCAGGCGGTGGATCTCGTTGTCGACAGCGTTGATCACCATTCCGGGGACGAGTTGGAACAGCGTCGGCATCCGGGGCGCCCGGCCGGCGACCTGCGTCAGGACCAGCTCGGACAGGTCGGCGAGCTGCGTCCCCTGAGAGGGCTTCGTCCCCGCCTTCTGGAGCGCCAGCAGGTCGGAGACCACCGTCTGGAGGCGGTCCACGTCGCGCAGCGTGTGGACGACGAGCTCGGTGAGATCGGTCTCCTCGGGGTGCAGCCGGGCCTCCTCCAACTGGGCCCGCAGTCCGGCGAGAGGCGTGAGCAGTTCGTGGGACGCGTCGGCCATGAAACGGCGTTGCCGGTCGGCCGCCCGCTTCAGCTCGCTCCTGGCGTCGGCGAGCTCCCTCAGCACGCTCTCGGCGGCGTCGGCCGACAGGGAGATCGCGGTTTCGCCGTGCGAATCGTGGGTGCGGCCGGCCGGGTCGCCGACGGCTGGGTGAACGTGTCGGCACATGACGTTCATCGCGGTGTCGCCGGGTCGGGCGTGACCGTCGTCGCCGTGTGGTGTCCGGAGCGGGGCGGCGGCGCCGGCGCGGGGCGGCGCGGGGACGGTCCCGTCCGCCCGTGCAGGGAGGGCGGCGTGGCGCGGAGGTGCCGGGCCGGCGACATGACCGGTATCCGGAACGACGCGGTTCCCGCTGGTCGTACGACAATCTGCATCAGGCACCTCCGGCTACACAGTCGCGTTCCGCGGCAGCGGCGGTCTCGTACATCCGTCCGGGGTGCGCCGTGCCCTGTCGGCAGGCCGGCCCGGCGCGGGTGAGGGCGCCGTTGGGGCCTGTCACACCACCATGGCCCAGCCGGCCCAATGCTGTCTGCCGTGGCAGCCGCCATCGTGCCCTGCTGCCAGCCATGCCTGGGCATTCCGGCTAGCTGGAATGCCAGGCCGTACGCCGCCCGCGCGGCCGGAAGGCGGCGGTGAGCCCGGGTGCCGGTCAGGGCCGGTCAGGAGACGACGTCGCGGCGGCGGAAGCGGCGGAAGGCCAGAGCGATGAGGACCACCGAGTAGGTCACGGAGACCGCCACACCCTTGATCATGCCGCTGTAGTCGGGCTCCGGCGCGAGGGCGTCGAGCCACGCGGAGTTCCAGAAGGTCGGAAGGAACTCGCGCAGCGAGCCCAGCGCCTCGACCGCCTGCAGGATGCTGCTGACGATCACCAGGCCGACCGCGCCGCCGACCGCGCCGAGCGGGGAGTCGGTGCCGACCGACAGCAGGAAGGCGACCGCGGCGACCACCAGCTGGCTGACCAGGGCGTAGCCGATGACGATGGCGAACTTGGGCAGCACGTCGGCGGCGGGGATCACCTCGCCGGTTCCCGGCACGGTGATGTCGTTCCACCCGAAGGCCAGTGTGCCGGCGAGCAGGGCCATCAGCGGCAGCGCGGTCACCGCGGCGGCCGAATAGGCCAGCGCCACCACCAGCTTCTGGCGCAGCAGCCGGTCGCGGGGGACCGGCGCGGCCAGCAGGTAGCGCAGCGACGACCAGCTCGCCTCGCTCGCCACCGTGTCACCGCAGAACAGCGCCACGGCGACGACCAGCAGGAAGCTGGCCGACACCGACAGGGCGAACGCCGCGAAGTTGAGCCCGCCCGCCGTGGCCAGGTCCGACAGCCGCAGGCTGTTCTGGCCCCGCCCGGCCGGCCCGAACTGGAACGCCACCACGAGCACCCACGGCAGGGCGAGCAGCACGCCGAACATCGCCATGGTCCGGCGCCGCCGCAGTTGCCGTACGAACTCCACCCGCAGCGGCAGCGTGCGTCCCGGAGCGTAGCCGGGCGCCTGGCCTCCCAGGTCGTCCGCGCGCCGGTCCGATTCGTCCAGGGCGACCGGCGTGGCCCGTCCGCCGCCGGGGACGGGTCCGGTCGGGTCCGGGGCAGGTCGCTTCGCCGGGCTCAACGGCTCTCTCCGATCAGGTCGAGGAACACGTCCTCAAGGCGGGGGCCGGCGCCGTTGGCGGCCGGTGCGGCGCCGAGCAGGTCACCGACCGGCCCGGCCGACACCAGCCGTCCACGGTGCATGACGACCACGTGGGTGCAGGTCTGCTCGACCTCGGCGAGCAGGTGGCTGGAGACGATGACGGTGCGCCCTTGCTCGGCGTACGCCTTGAGCACCCGGCGCATCTCCGCGATCTGCGGCGGGTCGAGGCCGTTGGTCGGCTCGTCCAGCACGAGCAGGTCGGGGAGGCCGAGCATGGCCTGCGCGATGGCCAGGCGCTGGCGCATGCCCTGCGAATAGGTGCGCACCGCGCGCTCCAGGGCCGCGCCGAGCCCGGCGATCTCCAGGGCCTCCTCCATGTGGGCGTCCTGCGGCGGCCGTCCCGTGGCCTGCCAGTAGAGCTCCAGGTTGGCCCGGCCGGACAGGTGCGGCAGGAACCCCGGCCCTTCGACGAACGACCCGAGCCGTGACAGCACCGGCGCCCCCGGCCGCACCCGGGTGCCGAAGATCCGGATCTCGCCCTCGTCGGGGTGGATGAGACCCATCAGCATGCGCATGGTGGTGGTCTTGCCCGCGCCGTTCGGCCCGAGCAGGCCGAGCACCTGGCCCTTCTCGACCCGGAACGAGAGGCCGTCGACGGCCTTCTCGCCGTTGCGGTAGCGCTTGCCCAGCCCGCTGATCACCAAGGGCACCCCGGCCGACTCGGAGTCCGTCACCAGGTCGTCGCCGGCCTCGCCGCGGCGCCTGACCCTGCCGGTCAGCAGGAGCACGGCCGCGACCAGGATCGCGGCGAGCGGCATGGCCCACGTCCACCACGCGGGGCCGGTGGCGGGCGTCCGCAGCGCCGCGTCCACCGGCAGCTCCAGGGTGGGGGAGTCCAGCGCTACCTGATAGACGGCGGGGGCGGCGGGCGTGGCGTATCCGAGGTCGGTGGTGGACACCACCAGCCGCATCCGGTGCCCGGCGTCGAAGCGCCTGTCGATGGCCGGAAGCGTCACGGTGACCGGAGTGCCCGCCTCGCTCGCGGTGACCCGCAGCGGCGAGACCAGGCTCGACGGGAGCACCGGAAGCGACCCTCCGGAGACGTCGTAGAGCTTGGCGAACAGCGTGGCCTCGCCCGTGCCGTACACCTTGATCGTGACGGTCGGGCTGCCGGTGACCTGCGTGGGTTTCGTCAGCGGGGCGGATTCGAAGACGGCCGCCTGACCGGGCATGTCCAGCGCGAGCGACGCGCCGCCGCCGTTGCCGCCGAGCAGCCCGCCGAGGCCGGGGACCGCCGAGATCGAGGACGGCGATCCGCCCGCCGGGTTGGCGATCGGCTGCCGTGGGCCGTTGAGCGTGACCGTGGTGCGCTCCGTGCCCGCCACGCCGGGGTAGCGGCCCGCGGTGGCGTGGAGGAGCACGGGACGGCGTGTGCCCGGGTCGCGTCCGCCGTCCCTGGTCACGGTGAACGCCGCCGAGTCGCCCCCGCCCGCGGGGGCACCCTTGAGGTAGTGGTCGAACCAGCCGGTCGTGCGGTCGTACAGCCAGTCGGCCTCGCCGTCGCCGCCGTCGTGGCCGCCGTTGAACCAGGCGACCTCGACCGGGGCGCCGGTGGCGGCGACGGCGCGGGCGTTGGCGTCGGCGTGGGAGAGCGGGAACAGCGAGTCGCGCTCACCCTGGAGCAGCAGCGTCGGCACCTTGATCCGGCCGGGCACCGAGATCGGGCTCGACCGCCGCAGGAGATCGACCGCCTCCTTGGTGGCCCGGCCGGTCTCGGCGACCTTCTGGTACATGTCGCAGATCTGCGGCAGGAACCGCCCGCACTGGACCTGCTCGGCCCCCGGGATCCGCCCTGAGTCAGGGCCCCCGGACGCGTCGCCACCCGGCGATGTGGTCGGGCCGGCCGCCGGAGTGGCAGGTGTGGTCGCTCCCGGGCTCTGCGGGGTGTTGTTCTGCCCGGTGGTGTCCTGCCCGGTGGTGCCGCCCGCCGAGCCGGAGCCCGTGACCGCACCCGTGAGCCCGGCCAGGCCTCCCGCGCCGGCGCCGCCGTCCGGGGCCAGCCGTTCGGCGGCGGAGCTGAAGAAGATGCCGGCCCACATCTTCTTGAAGACGCCGTTGAGCGGGCCCTTGCCCGAGGCGTCGGGGAAGAGCGCGTCGGCGAGGTCGTACCAGGTGATCTGCGGGACGATCGCGTCGACGCGGTTGTCGTAGGCCGCGGTCATCAGCGCGATCGCCCCGCCGTACGAGCCGCCGGCGATCCCGACGCGCGGGTCGCCAGGGGCGTCGAGTCGCACTTCAGGTTGTTCGGCGAGCCAGTCGATCAGCTGCCGTACGTCCTTGACCTCGTAGTCGGGGGAGTTGAGTGCGATCTGCCCGGTCGAGCGGCCGAAGCCGCGGGCCGACCAGATCAGCACTGCGTAGCCCTGCTGCGAGAGCCGCCCCGCCTCCTCGCGCATGCCCTGCTTGCTGCCGCCGAAGCCGTGGGCGAGCAGCACAGCAGGAGCCCTGCCGCCGGAGGCCGGGGGATAGAAGGTGGCGTCGAGATCGACGCGCTGGTCGTCGGCTGGTCCGTCCATGACCGAAATGACCAGGTCACGCCCCTTCACCACGGGGTCGGAGGGCCACAGTGCCCACGTCACGCCTCCGGCCACCAGGATGACCAGCGTGACAACGATCGCGAGGGCACGCCGCCCACCCGGAAACGCCATGTCGCGATGCTACTTGTCTCCGCTGAGAGACCGCTGAGGAGCCGCCCCGCCTGTGGATAACCACCGCTACGGCGCACGCCGACGCGATCCGGGCACGAATCGTGATGATGCATCGGGGTAATCCCTGATTGCGCCCCACCATGGGGAACGGCATCATTTCGCGCGTGAATGGAACGCCGCTCAAGCAGATCCCCGCTCGCGCTATCGAGTGGGCTCTTCCGTACTGGACGCGGGGGGAGGCGGGCAGGCAGACGCCGCAGGACCTCTTCCGGGTGCTCTACCTGGGCTGGCTCGCGGCGTTCGTCCTCAAGGTGCTCGGATCGAGCTGGGACGTGTCGTGGCACTTCAAATGGCTGCGCGACGACCTGGCCCCGCCGCACCTGCTCAACACGGTCGGCACCGTGATCGCCGTGGCGCTGACGATCGTGCACTGGTACACCGGCTACGGGGTGGACCGCACGGCCTCCCGCCTGATCGTGTGGGGCACCGGGGTCTTCCTCATCGCCATCCCGCTCGACCTGATCAACCACCGGGTCAACGGCATCGACATCACCGCGTGGAGCCCCTCCCACGCGCTGCTGTACATCGGCACCGCGCTGATGCTCGCCGGAGCGATCCGCGGCTGGTACCTCGGTTCGGGTCGCTACGCCGAGATCAGCCGCAGACGGCGCACGCTGGTGCTGGGCGGCCTGTTCGCGTTCTTCCTGGAGAACGCGCACTTCCCCGAGCTGCAGCAGGAATACGGCGTGCTGGAGCTGGCGTCCTGGGACCGCGGGCAGCCGTACGCCGAGCCGACGCTGCTCGAGTTCGCGGCCAACCAGATGGGCAGGGCCGTCGACCGCGCCATGGTGCTCAAGTTCTCGCTGCCGATCCCGGACATCGTCTACGCGATGTACGCGGGGGTGCTGGGCGTCGCGATCCTGGTCTTCGCCCGTGTCATGGTCGGCCGCCGCTACACCGCCACCGCGATCGCCGGGGTGTACGTCGCCTACCGGTGCCTGATCTGGCCGCTGCTCGTCGGTGGCGGGTTCCCGCCCTCGACCGTCCCGTTCTTCTTCCTGCTCGCCGGGATCGGCGTCGACCTGGCCTTCCTGGTGCCGATCAAGCACATCCGGCCGCTCGTGGGCGCGGCGCTCGCCACCGCCGGTGTGTACGGCGGGCTGTTGGTGCAGGACCGGGTGCTCGAAGCCCCGCCGTACGCGGCGGAGGCCTGGCCGATCGGGCTCGTCGCGCTGGCCGTCGTGTGGTACGCGCTGGAGTGGTTCGCCGGCCGCAGGGGGCTGACGGCCGCCGCCGCGGAGGACCGGACCGCCGCGGAGGACCGGATCGCCGCGGAGAGCCGGACCGCCGGGGATGCTCGCCCCGGGGAGCCGGAGATCACGGCCGAGCCGGGCGCGCCGCGCCCCGCAGGGCCGGAAGCGACGTCTGAGACGACCTCCGCGTCCGCTGCGGTGTCCGAGCAGTCGGACGAGGTGACGCCCGCGTCCGCCGCCGTGTCCAAGCCGACGTCCTGATCATCCCCACCACGCGCTCACCCGCCTCTCCGAGAGCCGCTCCCTTGCCGGGGGGCGGCTCTCGGCGTCTCTGAGGGGGCCCGGCACGGCAATACGGCCAGCGAGCCGGGTGGTGCTGCCCGGCTGGCGGGACGGCAGGGCGGGCAGCCGGCCGGCGCTGGGGGCATGGCGGTGTGGCCCGGTCGGCGGGACGGGCAGGGGGGGGCGGCCTGGGTGCGGCGGTGCGGGACGGGCTGGTGCGGCCCGGCCGATGAGACGGGGCGGGCCGCCGACGGAGCGCGTGGGATCTTGGTGGGTCAGGTGACCGGCCGGGCGCGTGGGTCGTGGTGGGTCAGGCGACCGGGGTCTTGGTCAGCGTCACCGCGACGCCGTACGCGAGGCCCATCACGGTGAGTTCCAGGGCCGCCCAGGCCGCGAACGCGGTCGGGGCCTGACGCGTGATCGCGGGCAGCAGCCGCCAGCGGATGTTGCCCCCCAGCAGCGCGATCAGTGCGGTGAACACCGCCTTGGCGATCACGAGCCGGCCGTACCCTGTGGTGAACAGCGACGCGGGGAAACTCTCGCCGGGCGTGAGCAGAAGCTCCACCAGGCCGTTGAAGAACCCGGACAGCCCCACGACGACCAGTGCGTACGTCGCCAGCCGGGAGAACCGGGGCAGCGTGCGGGCGAGCAGGTCGCGATGGCGCGGCAGCAGGACGGCGAGCGCGACCAGGCCGCCCACCCAGGCGCAGGCCCCGATGACGTGCAGCTCCATCGAGACCATGCTGAGGTCGTGCCAGTACCAGTTCGAGGCGTGGCCGGTGACCGGGAGCGGCAGCAGCCCGAATCCGGCGACGAGCACCCGCAGCTCGGCGGGCACCTTCTCGCCGAACCGCACCGCGAGCATCCCCACGGCGGCGCTGGCCAGGGCGCACGACGCGCTCACGATCATGCCCTGACCCGCGCCGATGCCGTCTACGTACGCCGCCACGTCGGGAAACGCGCCGGGAGTGACTTCGGCGGCGCTGAGGACGGCCGACACCAGCGCGGCGGCACACCAGACCAGGGAGAACATCACGGCCCAGTGCCGGGCCCTGGCCGCGATCGGCTCGGTCCGGTCCGGGTCGTCGAAGCCGAGGAGCTTGGGGAGCAGGCTGAGCCCGATGGTCGCGGTGGCGGCCAGGTCGAGCACGAGCCGCACGACCGGCAGGCCATACTCCACGATCGTGCCGGGCATGGGCAGCCCCGGCACGTTTCCGGGCAGCGTGAGCCAGGTCGCGATCACGACCGCGAGCAGGGCTCCGGCGGTCAGCCCCGCCGCGGGGATCCGGGCGCGGGCATGCTCGGTGCCGGTGCCGGTGCCGCTTCCGGTGCCGGACCGGCCCGCCGAGACGTGGGGTTCCGAGGTCGTGGTCATGCGGCGCCGCCCGAGGCCGGGGAGCTTCCGGCGCCGGTCCCGGCGGCGGTGGAGCGCCCGGTGGCCGGGCCGTCCGCGCCGGAGTCCGCCGCCGACGTGCCGGCCGCCCCTGCCGCTGACCCGGGCGCGCCCGACGCCTCAGTGCCCGGAGCCTCAGTGCGCGACGGCTCTTCGCCTGACGGCTCGGCGCTCGACGGCTCTGTGCCGGAAGGGGCTGTGCCCGACGGCTGTCTACCTGACGGCCCGGCGCTCGACGGGGCTGTGCTGGACGGCTCTGTGCTGGACGGCTCTGTGCCGGAAGGGGCTGTGCCCGACGGGGCTGTGCTGGACGGTACTGTGTTCGACGAGTCCGGGATGCCCGCAGAGGCCGCTCGCGGCGTCCCGGCGGCCGGGGGAGCCGGGATCGTCCCGTCGCGCAGGCGACGGTCGTGCCGTACGAGCACGCGCGTGCACAGCGCCAGCAGGGCCGCGGTGATGGCCAGCAGCCCCCACACCCAGCTTCCGCTGCTCTGGCCGACCGTCCCCGTGCCGGTCGTCCCTGCGCCGGAGTTCGCCGTGCCGGTCGCGGAAGCGGCCGTCGGCGCGGTGACCGCGCCGGGGGCCGCGCCCCCGCCGGTCACGGTGAACTTCACGGCGCCGGTGACCGGGTGACCGTCGTTCGACACGATCCGGTAGCCGATCGCGTAGTCCCCCGACGGTGTGCCCGTGCGTACGCCGATGGAGACGTTCCTGCCGTCGACCGTGATCTCGCCCTGCTCGTAGTGCGCGCCGTCCGGCCCGGTGACGGCCATCCGCGCGAAGTCGCGGCGTACGGCCTGGTCGAAGGTGAGCGTCACGGTGGAGGGCATGGTGCCGAGGACCGCGCCGTCCTTGGGGTCGCTGCCGACGAGCACGTCGTGGGCCTGCGCGGGCGTCGCGATCAGCAGCACCGAGAGCAGGGCCAGCAGCGGCATGGCCAGCACCCGCAGGCGGCGGCGTGGTGCGGCGAGCGCGCCAGTGGGGCCGTGCGGTGCGGCGAGCACCCGTAGACGACGGCGACCGCCGTGCGTAGGTGGGGTGTCCTTGTCCATCCGGGCGACCTGGTCCACCTGCCTTGCCTTCCTTTTTGCCGGGCGCCGACCCAGCCATGGTCCCACTGATCGGGGCCCGCCCATGCCGCGAGGCCACCCGGCGACGGCTGCGGACCGTGCCGGGATGACCGTTTCGAGTGATCTTTCGGGTGGCGTACGCATTTCCCTGATTGAGTGGACGACGGCCGCATCGGCATTCGGCGCCGTGCCGACGTCCTGGCCACCGCCGCTGAGGAGGAGCTGATGACCCCCGACCGGACCGTGGGCGGATCCGGGCGCGACGAGGCGCCAGTGCGGCGCTCGCCGTGGCTGACGATCATCGTCATCTACCTCACCGGCGTGGTGGCGGCGATGAGCTACGGCAAGTTCTCCGCGGTCGGGCCGTCGATGGCCGATGAGCTCGGGCTGTCGCTGTCGCAACTGGGCTGGGCGATCTCGGCGGTGGTCGGGGTGGGCGCCGTCGCCGGGCTGCCGGCCGGCTATCTGGTCCGCCGGTTCGGCGCGGGCAGGTCGCTGATCGCCGCGCTGGCGCTGATGGTGGCGGCGAGCGCGCTGAGCACGGCCGCGGGGAGCTTCGGGTGGTTGCTGGCCGCCCGCGTCGCCGAAGGGGTCGGCTATCTCGTGGTCACCGTCGCCTGCCCGGCGCTGGTCCTCCACCTCGCCGAGGAACGGGACAGGGGATTGGCGCTGTCGATCTGGGCGACGTTCGTCCCGGTGGGCATCGGTGTGAGCACCCTCGTGGGCGGCGTCGCCGGCGAGGCGCTCGGCTGGCGCGGCTGGGTGCTGCTGATCGCGGGGCTGACGGTGCTGATGACGGTGGCCGTCCGGACGCGGCTGCCGCGGACGTCCGCGTCCGAGGCGGCCGCCGGGCCCGTGCCCGGTGCGCGGGCGCTGGCGTGGCCCGCCCTGCTCACCGCGTCTTTCTGCCTGATGGTGCTGGTGACGATGCCGGTGGTCGTGCTGCTGCCCACGCTCCTGATCGACGAGCACGCGAGCTCGGCGGGAGCCGCGGGCGCGCTGACCTCGGCGATCTCGTTCGTCGGCGTCCTCGGCGGGCTGTCGGTGGGAGTCCTGCTCCGGCGGGGCGTGCCGCTCGCCGTGCTCGCCCTGTCAGGGCTGCTGGTCGTGCCGGCCGCCTGGCTCGCCTACGGCGCGGACGCGCCGCTGGCCGCCGCGGCGACCGGCGCGGGGATCGTCTCCCTGGAGAACGGGCTGCTGGGCGCCTTCGCCTTCGCCGCGCTTCCCCTCGTGCTCGAACGCCTCGACCACGCCGACGTGGGCACCGGGATGGTGGCCCAGATGGGCAGCGTGGGCGCGCTCGTCGGGCCTCCGCTGTTCGGCCTCGTCGCCGGGGCCTCCGGGTTCGGCGCGGTCGTGCCGGTCGTCGCCGCCGGCATGCTGGCCTCGGTCGGCGGGATGCTGCTGGTGACCAGGCACGTCGCCCGTCGTGGCCGGGGTCTCGCCACGAAGGGATGCACGAAGGGATGAGCGCGTCGCGGGCGCGCGCGACGCCCGGCGGTCTCCCGATTCGTGATCGGACGAGACCGCCGGGGCGCCGGCTCCGGGCCGCGCCGGTGTCACCGGTCCGGTACGGCCCGGAGGCTGTGCCGTACGCCCGGGCGAGTCGCCTCGGGACGTCCGTACGTGGGTCAGAGCCTGGTCCGGAGGGCGGGGACGCCGGGCGGCTCCCAGCCCGCCAGGGCGGTGTGCGGCTGCCTGCGCCGGCAGGCCGTGCCGCCGTAGGTCACCCGGTCACCCGACGATGATCTCGACAAGCGCACAGCGATGCCTCCGCCGATCCTGCCTCCTGGGGTTCTGATCGGAACGTAAGCCGCCGGACCAGCCGCGTCAACGCTCTCTATAAAGAAACTTTCCTTTTAATCGACCCTTAAGGCGGGCTTGATCAAGACAGCAGCCAGCCGTACAGCCAGGCGAGGAGCGCGAGGCCGGTCAGGGCGGGGACGATCCGGGCGGCGGCGGCGTTCAGCCGGAACGCCTCGATGATCGACAGCGCTGTGGAGACCAGGGCCAGCAGGCCATACCAGGCCAGGGCGTGCGGCACCCCGATCGCGAACGACGTCCAGTCGCGGACCCCCGACAGGCTCAGCGCCGACAGCCCACCCAGCGCGACCCCCGCCAGGCCCGCGAGCGCGCTCAGCCCGCCGCCGCGCCTGCGCAGCAGGGAGACCAGGCCCGCGACGAGCTGGACGGCCGACACGAGCAGGAACGCCGCGGGGACCGCCAGCGGGATCGGCGACCGCGACAGCCGGTAGGCCGACGACGTGAGGAGCAGGTCGCCCGGACGCACGACGGGGTACGGCGCCGCGCCGGGGTCGCACACGGGCCGCGTCGCGGCCGGGTCGTCGAGGAACGCGGCGATGGTCTGGCGGCCGCAGGCACTCGACAGGAAGACGGCGTGCCCGGCCCCGGCGAACTCGGCGAACCGCGCGCCCGGCACCGCCGACACCGCCTTCTGCGCGGCCTCCGGCGGGGTGGTGGGGTCATACTGGCCGCCCAGGACCAGGACCGGCGGCGTCGCCCCCTCCGACGTGGCGCCTTCCGGCGACGCGCCCTCGGACGGCGTGTCCTCCGGTGCCGCCCCGTCCGATGACGTGTCTTCCGGCGTCGTCTCCTCTGATGATGCTGCCGGTGTCGCTCCGTCCGACGAGGCGGAGTTCGACGAGGCCGGGTTCGACGAGGCCGGGGTGGTGACCGACGTGTGCGAGGTCAGCAGGTCGGGTTCGGTCCGTGCGGCGGGCAGGCCCCAGGCGTCGCAGACCGCCTCGTCGACGACCCCTGTGAACAGCCGGGGGCTCCGCGCGTTCCGGAAGGTGTTGTACGGCGTCTCGTCCTGGCACTGGACGGCGTAGTAGAGGCCCCACTCGTACGAGGTCAGCGCGTCGCCGGCCGCGTCCACCAGAGGCTGCAGCAGCTCGGTGCGCCCGGAGGCGAGCCCGTCCACCAGGGCGGGCACGATCGCGGCCACGTCGGCCTCGTGCAGCGACTCGCCGAGGATCGTCGCGACGTCGTCCCCGTTGAGCTGCACCGTCAGCCGCTCCCGGGTGAGCGGGTCGCGGGTCTCGTACGTCGCGGGGTGCGCGTTGAGCGCCTTCACCACGGCGTCGAACCGGGCGGCGACTCCCAGCTTGGTCATCGTCGCCGAGAGCGCGGCGGACGACTCGTCGTACCAGCGGGAGCCCGAGGGAAGCAGCGAGTCGAGCACGATCCCTCGGGTGCCTTGCGGGTCGCGCTCCGCCGCCAGCAGCATCGGGCGGGTGGAGTAGCTGACGCCGAACAGGTACCAGCCCGGGTAGCCGAGCGCGGCTCGCAGGTCCACGACGTCGGCCGCGATCTCGGAGGTGTTGTAGCCGCGCAGGTCGACGTGCTCGGCCTCCAGGCGCGACTGGCAGGCCATCGCCTGCCGGGCGAGCGGGGCGGTCTCCGCCGACGCGGGCCCGGGCGTGCTCAGGGTGCCCACGACCCCGCGGACGATCTCGGGGCAGCTCAGCCTGGGCTCGGAGTAGCGCCCGCCGCGTTGTTCGAGGACGACCACGTCACGGCCGGGGAACATCCGGGTGAGGAACCCGGTGAGCTGGAGCGAGGCCGATCCCGGCCCGCCGCTCATGTAGACGACGGGGTCGGCCGCCTGGCCCGCGGCCGGTGACGCCCGGTGCACCGCGTAGCCGACCTTGATGGTTCTGCTGTTGGGGACGTCACGCCGCTCGGGGGCGAGAAGATATCCGCAGGTCGTGCCGGACGGCACGGCCACCGGGCAGGGCTGCTCCTCGACCGGCGGCTCCTCCGCCGCTCCGGCCGTCCGCCTGCCGGGATCCGCGGCCGCCAGGGTGGTCAGCCGCTCACCGGGAACGACCGATGCCAGGGTGGTCGACGATGCGCCCGGAACAGCCGACGCCGACGCGTGCTCCGCGCCTCGCTGTGGCGTGGTCCACGCCGAGGCCCGCGCCGTCCCGACCTGCGCCGTCCCGACCTGCGCCGTCCCGATCTGCGCCGTTCCGGCTCGCGCCGTCGCGGCACCGTCGCGGACCGGCGCCGCGAGGGCCGCCGACCCGGAACCTCCCAGAAGCATGAGCGCCGCGGCGAATGCCGTGACGGCCGCTCCACGCGAACTCCGCAACCGTCAGCCCCGTCCCGCGAACCCGGCGATATCCGCAGAAACCTTAGCGTGTTCGTCGGTCATCCCGCCCCCATTCGTCCAAGCCCTCCCATTTTGGACGATCATGGGGGCGTCTCGGCCTCACCGGGGCCGTGCGGTGCTCTCCCGGACCACCAGGTCGGTGGACAGCTCGACGCGGCGGGCCTCGGTGTTCTCGCCCCGGCCCATGGCGAGGACCATCCGCGCCGCCAGCGCGGCCATCTCCTCCAGGGGCTGGCGTACGGTGGTCAGCGGCGGCCACGCGGACCGGGACAGCGGCAGGTCGTCGAAGCCGACCACGCTGAGGTCCTCGGGCACCCGCAGGCCCCGCTGCCGGGCCGCCTCGAACACGCCGAACGCCTGCATGTCGCTGCCGGCGAAGATGGCGGTCGGGGGGTTGTCCAGCGACAGCAGCGCGTGACCGGCGTCGTGGCCCGAGTTGACCAGGAAGTCGCCGTAGCGGATGAGCTCGGGGTCGATGGACACCCCGGCGGTCTCCAGCGCGGCGCGGTAGCCGTCGATCCTGGCCCGGCTGCACAACATGTCGGGCGGTCCGCCGATCATGCCGATCCGGGTGTGGCCGAGGTCGAGAAGGTGGCGCGTGGCCGCGAGGCCGCCGTGCCAGTTGGTCGCGCCGACCGACGCCACGCCGGGCGGCGGCTCGCCCTCGGGGTCGACGACGACGAAGGGGATCGATCGGGCGCTGAGCTGCCCCTGCTGGCGCACGGAGAGCCGGGAGCTGACGATGATCACACCGTCGGTGCGCCGCGCCGCGATGCGCTCCAGCCAGTCACGGCCGGGGCCCGCGTGTGTGTG
This sequence comes from Microbispora sp. CSR-4, assembly GCF_008033685.1. Lineage (NCBI taxonomy): Bacteria > Bacillati > Actinomycetota > Actinomycetes > Streptosporangiales > Streptosporangiaceae > Microbispora > Microbispora sp. CSR-4. The sequence continues at coordinate 30,584 of NZ_VJVX01000014.1, read as the reverse complement.
CAGCACGGAGATCACGACGCTCGCGGCGGCCTCGTGCGCGGCCTGTTCGGCCCCGCGCACCAGCTCCATGGCCCACGGGCTCTCGATTTCGGCGAAGACCAGGTCCAGTAAACCGACCGGGCCATCGCCCTGCCCCGTCCTGCGCTGGTAGCCGTGCTTCTGCAGGAGGCGTTCCACCCGCTGACGGGTCTCGGGCGCCACTTCGGGACGGCCGTTGATCACCTTGGACACGGTCGGAACGGAGACTCCGGCCTCCTCCGCTATCTGGGCGATGGTCACCCGCCTCTTCACTGGCATGATGCTGATCGTAGCCGAAACTTTCGGGATACCTGAACCGGTTACCCCTGATAAGACGCCAGACCGCTCTGATCAAGCCGTGAGCGCCCTTGACGCTTAACCTCAGCTTTACTTATTCTCCGGACCACGAAACATTCGGATATTGACCGAAACTTTCAGCACGACTGCCGACGGCGGGTGGCGGGGGAGGAGACGGGGCGGACGCCCTCCGGCCGCGCCGCCCGAACTCGAGGATCCGCCGGTTTCGAGGATTGAGGAGAGCACGATGACGCTGCTGCGCGTGTCCGGATCCCGGCTGGTGGACGAGGCGGGCAACACGGTCAGGCTGCGGGGAACCGGCCTGGGCGGCTGGCTCAACATGGAGAACTTCATCACCGGATATCCGGCCGACGAGTCCTCGATGCGCGCGGCGGTGCGGGGGGTGCTCGGCGAGGACCGCTATGAGATGTTCTTCGACCGTTTCCTGACTTCGTTCTTCACTGAGGCGGATGCCGACCTTCTGCGGGAGGTCGGCGTCAACTGCGTGCGGATCCCGGTGAACTACCGCCACTTCGAGGCGGACGACCGGCCGATGGAGATCAACGAGCGCGGCTTCCGCCACCTCGACCGGGTCATCGGGATTCTCGGGGAGCGGGGCGTCTACAGCGTCATCGACCTGCACGCGCTGCCGGGGGCCCAGAACCAGCACTGGCATTCCGACAACCCCACCCACGTCGCCGCCTTCTGGCAGCACCGGCACTTCCAGGACCGGGCGGTCCACCTGTGGGAGGCGATGGCCGACCGCTACAAGGACAACCCGTGGGTGGCGGGCTACAACCCGATCAACGAGCCGGCCGACCCGAGCGGCCAGGTGGTCGGGCCCTTCTACGACCGGCTGGTCAAGGCGCTGCGCGCCGTCGACCCCGCCCACGTGCTGTTCCTCGACGGGAACACCTACTCGACCGACTTCTCGGTGTTCCGCGAGGTCTACGAGAACACCGTGTTCGTCTGCCACGACTACGCGCTGGCCGGCTTCGCCCACGGCGGGCCGTACCCCGGGTACACGCGCGGCGAGTGGTGCGACCGCGAGGAGCTGGAGCGCGCCTTCGCCCGCCGCACCGCCTTCCAGCGGGAGACCGGCACGCCGATCTGGGTCGGCGAGTTCGGGCCCGTCTACTCCGGCGACCCCCTGGTGGACGAGCAGCGCTACCAGATCCTGCGCGACCAGCTGGAGATCTACGACGCGCACGAGGCCGGGTGGTCCATCTGGACCTACAAGGACGTCGGACTGCAGGGCCTGGTCTGCGCGGGCGGGTCCTACATGGAGCGGTTCGGGCCGTTCATGGCGAAGAAGAAGCGGCTCGGCGCCGACCGGTGGGGCTCCACGATGGAGGAGACGGCGAGCGAGCTGGCGCCGCTGCACCGGTTGATCGACACGGAGTTCCCTTCCTGGGACCCCTACCCGTGGGGCGCCCGCTACCAGACCGACGACCTCGTCCGGCACATCCTGATCGCCCAGGCTCTGCTGCCCGAGTATGCCGAGCTGTTCCGCGGGCTGGACGACGACGAGCTGCTCGCGCTCGCCGACTCTTTCGCCCTGTCCAACTGCACCCGGCGTGAGCCCCTCATCCGGCTTCTCGCCGACAACCTGGCCGCGCGCTAGCGTGGAACGAGGAGACCTCCCGATGCGCAGCCTCCTTCGCCGGGCGGCCGCGGTGGTCCTGTGCCTGTTCACGGGATTACCGGCGGTCGCGGCGAGTGCGACAGCCGCTCACGCCGCGGCCGTGCAGGTCGCGAAGTACGACTTCGAAGACGGCACCACCCAGGGATGGGGGCCCAGAGGCGACGGGGTCGAGGTCGGCGCGACCTCGGACGCCGCGCATTCGGGGTCTCGCTCCCTGCTCACCTCCGGCCGCACCGCAACCTGGCATGGGGCGTCCATCACCCCGCCCTTCGAGAAGGGCGTCACGTACCAGGTCACGGCGTACGCCCGGATGGTGAGCGGGGAGCCGCCGAGCACGATCGCCCTGACCATGCAGCGCACACCCGACGGTGGCGAGACCACCTACGAGCGGGTGGCCGCCGCGACCGTCACCGACGGCGGCTGGGCCGAGCTGTCGGGCACCTACGCCTTCAGCGCCGACTCGACCGGCCTGCAGCTCTACGCCGAGAGCTCCGAGGCCACCGCCGCCTACTACATCGACGACATCGTCATCACCTCCGACACCGATCCCACGCGCTCGGGCCTGAGCACCGACTTCGAGACCGGCACGGCGCAGGGCTGGTCGCCGCGCGCCTCGGCGTCCCTGACGGCCACGACCGACGTCGCGCACGGCGGCGCCAACAGTCTCGCGGTGACGAACCGGGCGGACTTCTGGGACGGCCCGGCGATCAGCGTGCTCGGCAAGATGGCCAAGGGGTCGAAGTACACGCTGTCGGCCTGGGTGCGGCTCGGCCCTGACACGTCCTCGGGCAACCTCGGCCTGTCGATCGAGCGCCGGACGAACGGCACCCCCAGCTACGAGCGGGTGGCCGCGCCCAAGGCGATACCGGCGGGGCAGTGGGTGGAGCTCACCGGCACCTACACGCTCGCGTACGATGTGGACTTCCTCAGCGTCTACGTGGAGTCCGACGCCGGCACGTTCCCCTTCTACCTGGACGACTTCGCCCTGACGTACGTCGAGCCCAAGCCGATCCAGACGGACATCCCCTCGGCCAAGGACGAGGTGCCGTTCACGCTGGGCGCCGCGATCTCCCGCGCGCAGACGATCGGCGAACACAGCGACCTGCTGCTCAAGCACTTCAGCGGGGTCACCCCCGGCAACGCCCTCAAGTGGGACGCGACCGAGCCGAGCGAGGGCGAGTTCACCTTCGGCGAGGGCGACTACCTGGTGGACTACGCCGTCGAGCACGGCCTCACGTTCCGCGGCCACACGCTCGCCTGGCACAGCCAGACGCCCGACTGGGTGTTCAAGGACGGCGACCGCGACCTCACCGCCTCGCCGGCGGACAAGGCGCTGCTGCTGACACGGCTGACGAACCACGTGAGGACGCTGGTCGGCCGCTACAAGGGCAAGATCGCGGTCTGGGACGTGGTCAACGAGGTGGTGGACGAGAACCAGCCCGACGGCCTGCGCCGGTCGAAGTGGTTCCAGATCACCGGCCTCGACTTCATCCGCACGGCCTTCCGCGTCGCGCACGAGACCGACCCGGCCGCCAAGCTGTTCATCAACGACTACAACACCGAGTTCCCGCGCAAGCGGGAGGCGCTGTACGCCCTGGTGAAGAAGCTGAAGGCCGAGGGCGTGCCCATCGACGGCGTCGGCCACCAGCTTCACCTCAACATCGAGCAGCCGCCGGCCTCCGAGGTCGAGGCCACCATCGAGAAGTTCGCGACGCTCCACGTGGACCAGCAGATCACCGAGCTGGACGTGAGCGTCTACCCCGACTTCGTCTCCACGTACGACGAGGTGCCGGCCGAGGTGCTCGCCGAGCAGGGCTACCGCTACAAGGAGCTGTTCGACGTCTTCCGCAGGCACAAGAGCCAGATCAGCTCGGTCACGGTCTGGGGTCTGGCCGACGACGACACCTGGCTGTCGACCTTCCCGATCACCCGGCTGAACGCCCCGCTGCTGTTCGACGACGAACTCCAGGCCAAGCCGGCCTACTGGGGCGTCGTGGATCCGGCGAAGCTGCCGCCCCTGGTGCGCAGGCTGGAGGCCCCCGCGGCCAATCCGAAGGTGGACGGCAAGCGCGAGCTCGAATGGGACCTGCTGCCCGACGTTCCCATCGCCCGGGTCGGCGACGTGTCCGCCACGTTCCAGGCCCGCTCGTCGGCCACGAGCCTGTACGTCCTGGCCGAGGTGCGCGACCCGAGCGCCGACCGCGGAGACACGGTGACGTTCACCGTGGGCGGCAGGACGTACACCGTCCGGCGCGAGGACGGCCACCCGCACGGCCCCGACACGGCCGTGGAGAAGACGCCCGGCGGCTACCGGGTGGAGGCGCGGTTCCCGACGGGGCCCCCTGCGGTACCCGGCACCCACGTCACCCACGTCACCGACGTCACCGTGGCGGTCGCGGACGCCTCCGGCGGCTCGCAGACCTCCTGGACGGGCAAGGTCACGTCGACGCCCGCGGTGAAGCTGACCACCGCCCCCAACCGCCGGCCGGTGGTCGACGGAGTCGTCGACCCGGCCTGGGCGCCGGCGCCGGAGATCCGCACCGCCACCTGGATCCAGGGCACGTCGGGGGCGACCGCCCGGGCCCGGGCCCTGTGGAACGGCGACACGCTCTATCTGCTGGCGCAGGTCGCCGACCCCATGCTCAGCGAGGAGTCGGCCAACCCGTGGGAGCAGGACTCCGTCGAGTTCTTCGTGGACCCCGGCAACGACAAGACCAGGGGCTATGGCGACGACGACGGGCAGTACCGGATCGGCTTCTCGGGCAGGACGTCCGTCGGCGGCCCGCTCGACCCCGCCGCCATCGCGGGCAACCTGACGGCCGCCGCCAAGGTCGTCCCCGGCGGCTACGTGATCGAGGCCGCCGTGAAGCTGCCCACGGCCACGCTGCGGGACGGCACGCTGCTCGGCTTCGACGTCCAGGTCAACGACGCCACGGGCGCCGCCAGGACCGGCGCGGTCACCTGGAGCGACGCCACCGGGCAGGGATACCGGGACACGAGCCACTGGGGGGTGCTCCAACTGCGGCACTGAACCTTACAGAGCTCGCACACCTGAGCTCCGGCACGGGACGCAAGCCCGGAGCCCGGCAGACGGGGCCTGGCGCAGGGAGGCCCCGCACTGAAAGGCTCTGGCGCATCGTGCCGGTGCCGGACGGCCCGGTTCCCCGCTCGGGGAACCGGGCCCGTCACGTTCGAGGAAGGGACGAATGATCGACGAAGTCGGCGGGTGGGAGTACCGGAACCCCGTCATCCCCGGGTTCCACCCCGACCCATCGGTGTGCCGGGTGGGCGACGACTACTACCTCGTGACCTCCAGCTTCGAGTGGTTCCCCGGAGTGCCCGTCTTCCACAGCCGCGACCTGGTCAACTGGCGGCAGCTCGGGCACGTGCTCGACCGCCCGTCCCAGCTCGACCTGGACGGCGTGCGCCCCTCGGGCGGCGTCTACGCCGCCACCATCCGCCACCACGACGGCCTCTTCTACGTCGTCACCACCCTGGTGGACGGGCGGGGCAACTTCGTCGTCACCGCCGCCGACCCCGCGGGCCCCTGGAGCGAACCCCGATGGCTGCCGGGCACCCCTGGCATAGACCCCTCGCTGCTGTTCGACGACGACGGCCGGCTCTGGTTCACCGCCACCAGGGAGAAGAAGGCGGCCCGCTACCCCGGCGAGACCGAGGTCTACCTTCTGGAGCTCGACCCGGCCACGCTGGAGCCGCGCGGCGAGGAGCACGTCATCTGGGAGGCCGTCCAGCGGGGCGCCGTGTGGTGCGAGGGACCACACCTGTACAAGATCGGCGGCAGGTACTACCTGCTGACCTCCGAGGGCGGCACGTCGTACGACCACGCGGTCGTGGTGGCCAGGGCCGACCACGTCACCGGGCCGTACGTGCCGAATCCGCGCAACCCGATCCTCACCCACCGGCATCTCGGCCTCGGGCATCCCATCGCGTGCACGGGCCACGCCGACCTGGTGGAGACCCAGAACGGCGAGTGGTGGATGGTGCTGCTGGCCACGCGCCCGTACGGCACGCCGGGCGACCTCGGCCCCGGCAACCTGAGGGGCGACAACCTGGGCAGGGAGACGTTCCTCACCCGGGTCCACTGGGAGGACGGCTGGCCGGTCGCCGCGCAGGTCGAGCCCGTGGCCGTCGCACCGGCGCTGCCCGAGCACCGCTGGCCCGCCGTCCCCGCCTGCGACCACTTCGACGCCGACCGGCTCTCGCCCGTCTGGAACCACCTGCGCACGCCGCGCACGCCCTACTGGAGCCTCGGCGACAGCCGCCTGCGGCTGCGGCTGCGGCCCGAGACATTGGCCCAGCGGGCCAATCCGAGCCTGGTCGTCCGCAGGCAGCAGCACATGGACTTCGCCGTCCACGCCGCGCTCGACTTCCTGCCCGGGGCCGGGGAGTGCGCCGGTCTCGCGCTGGTGCAGAACGACGACCACCACGTGCTGCTCGTGCGCACCGCGCGCGGCCTGGAGCTCGTCCGCAGGAAGGCGGGCGGCGACGACCTGCTCGCCTCCGTACGGGTGCCCGGCCACCGTAGGCTGTATCTCGGCGTGGAGGCGCGCGGGCAGGCCTACCAGGCCAGGTACGCCGTGGCGGCGGGGGAGTGGATCGACCTCGGCGACCCGGTGGACGGCAGGATCCTCAGCAGCGCCGTGGCCGGCGGCTTCACCGGCGCCTACGTCGGCATGTACGCCAGCTCCAACGGCCGTCCCAGCTCCAACGTCGCCGCGTTCGACTGGTTCGAGTATCTGCCGCTCGGCCCGTGAACCGGCCGTACACGGCCGCGGAGACCCGGCCACGACGCGGCGCCTGACGCGGCCGTGTTCCGGCCGCGCTTCAGCGCATGACGCGGCGGAAGGCGGAGCCGGCCGCCCGCACCGCCAGGGCGGGCGAGAGCCGTACGGCCCGCCACGTGGCGCGGGCGGACGCGGGCGCGACGATGAGCGCCTGGTTCCTGGCCACGCCGCGCAGCACGTCGTCGGCGAGCGACTCCACGGGATACAGGCGCCCCTGGGCCCGTACGGCCACCGTGCGGGCGCGCAGCCCGATCTCGGTCTGCGGCAGCCCGGGGTTGGCGTTGTCCAGCAGTGGAGTGTCGGTGAAACCGGGGCAGACCACGCTGACCCGCACGCCGTGCGCCGCCGCCTCGGCCCGCAGCGCGAGCGACAGCCCGACGACGGCGTGCTTGGTGGCCGTGTAGGGCAGCATCATGGGCGCGGGGGTCAGCCCGGCCAGCGACGCGGTGTTGACGATGTGCCCGTAGCCCTGCTCGACCATGAGGGGGTACGCCGCGTGCACGCCGTGGACCACCCCGCGCAGATTCACGTCGATCGTCCGGTTCCAGTGGTCGAGCGTGAACTCCTCGGCACGGCCGCCCACCGCGATGCCGGCGTTGTTGAACAGGAAGTCGAGCCGCCCGTGCTCGGCGGCCACCCCGGTGACGAGGTCCCGCACGGCCTGCGCGTCGGAGACGTCGCACACGACTCCCGCGCAGCCGAGCTCCCCGGCGGCGTCCTCGGCTCCCCGGACGTCGGCGATCGTGACGTGGACGCCGCGCCGTACGAGCCCGGCGGCGACGGCCCGCCCGATCCCCGACGCTCCGCCCGTGACGACGGCGGTCTTCCTCACGCGCTTCCCCTCGCTTGAGCCTTCGGCTCATCCCGGATGCCCATCGACCGCCACGAACGGCGGCTGATCGGTTCATCATGCCCAGATCGCGGCAAAGCTCTCATGCCGCCGAATCGCAGGTATGCGCGGCCGTCTCCGGCCGCCGAAGCAGACCTCGCGCCCGAATTTCACGCCCGAACCGCGCGCCCGAACCGCGCGCCCGAACCTCGCGTACGACCGAGCGGCCCGGGTGCGGATCTTCCTTGCGGAGCGGCAGATCCAATAAGTCGGGAAGGAGAAGCGCGGCGCGATCGGGATCTGCGCGCCGCCAAGATTTTTGCGCGGTAGAGTTCGGCGAGGTCACCCGTGTGTGGCCTTCATGAACGGCCCTCCCTCGCCTACTGTCGAAGCGAGGGGACGGCGAATTGGAGCCCGCGTGCCTGAATCCTGTGACGTCGTGATCATCGGTGGTGGCGTGATCGGCTGCGCGATCGCGCACAGGCTCGCCCAGCGCGGCACGAGCGTGGTCCTCGTGGACGCGGGGCAGCGTCTCGGGCTCGGGGCCTCGGACGGCGCGATGGGCGGCATCCTGACCCAGACGGAGCGCTCCTGCCTCGGCCCGCTCAGCAGCGTCATCAAGCGCAGCCGCGACGCCTACCCGCAGTGGCTGGAGGAGATCCACGCCGCCTCGGGCGTCGAGGTCCCGGTGCTGGACGGCGGTGACATCCAGGTCGCGCTGGACGATGCCGAGATGGAGCGCCTGGAGACCAAGGTGCTGCCGCAGTGGAAGAACTCGCCGTTCGCCGTCGAGCGGCTGACGGCCACCGACGCCAGGAGCCTCGAACCACTGCTGAGCGAGCGCGTCGTCGGCGGATTCCTGCTGCCCGAGGAGCTCGCGCTCGACCCGAGGGTGCTCATGGCCGCCCTGGCGACGGCCGTTCTGTCGGGGAGCACGCCGATCCGGGTGCTCAGCGCGGTGCGCGCCACCGGCCTGCGGACCGGCCCCCGCGGTGTCGAGGTGGAGCTCCACGACGGCCGCCGGGTGTCGGCGGAGCAGGCCGTCGTCGCGGCCGGTCACCTGAGCGGGGTCTTCCTGCCGCGCCACCGCGACCACCTGTTCCCCATCAAGGGCGTGGCCTTCGACGTCCGGCCGTCCGGCGCCGTCACCTACCCGCTGCGCCACCACATCTTCGCTGAGATCACGGAGGACGGCCGGGAGTACTTTCCCTACCTCGTCCCCCGTCACGACGGCAGGGTGGCCGTCGGCGTCACCTACGAGGAGAACGTGGGGGACGTGACGGTGACCGCCGCGGCGATCGAGGAGATCCGGCGGGGCGTCGCCGCTCTGATGCCCAAGGCGGCCACCTGGCCCGTCGGCCGGCGCTGGGCCGGACTGCGGCCGGGCAGCGCCGACCACATGCCCATCATCGGCCACGTGGACGACCACGGCCGGGTCGTGGCGGCGACCGGTCACAGCGGCCTCGGCGTGACGCTCGCCCCCGTCACGGCGGAACTGGTGGCGACCCTGGTCGGCGGCACCGCCGGCGACCGCGAGAAGGAACTGCTCGCCGTCGTCCGTCCCGACCGCCCCTTCTCGCCCGCGCCGGCTCCGTCCGCGTAAGCGTCGCCCACGCCACTGGTGCCGCCCGCGCGGGCTCCGTCCGCGTAAGCGTCGCCGACGCCACCGGCCCCGCTACGCCGGTCTCGCCCGCCCCCGCGTCGGGTACGTGCCGGCTACGCCGCCGGTGTCGCGGCCTCCCAGAGCTCGGCGAACCGTTCGGCCCGCTCGCGCACCCGCTCCTGGTCCTGTGCGAGAACCGTGCTGTGGATCACCGGGGCGATGCCGTCGCCGACCTGCGGGGCGGGATTGGACTCGTAGTAGACGACCCCGTCGAACAGGATGAAGTCGGACAGCGAGCCGCGCAGCAGAGGCGGCGCGTCGGAGAGCAGCAGCGTGCGCACCTCGATCCCGACCGTGGTCTGCCACTTCCACACGCGGCGGAACGCCTCGGAGTCGAGCCGCTCGGAACGATCCACCACGAACACGCGGCGCACCCGCGCCCCCCGCTGGACGAGGTCGCGCTGGAGCTTGACGTAGCGCTGCCCGAGGTCGGTGTGCCAGAAGCCGCCCTCGAACTCGGTGTCGCGGGCGTCCACGCTGGTCAGGCTGATGGCGTCGAGACTGACCCGGGCGTTGCGCGCGAGCGCGAGCAGCCAGTCGCGGTCCTCGCCCTCGTACAGCGCGTATCTGCCGTCGGACAGCTCGCCGAGGAACTTCGCCATCCGGGTGACCTCGTGGTGCACCAGGCTCTTGACGAGGTCGGGCATGTCGTCACGGATCTTGGCGGCGTTCTGCACCAGCTCGGCCACACCCCTGGTCTCCAGCGCGGACATCTCCACGACGCCGAACAGCTTGCTCGCCTCGTTGATCTTGGAGAAGCTGTCGGCCACCAGGTTGTGGGTCTTCGTGTGCTGCCTGCGCTGCTCCTGCAGCACGGTTTCGAGCTGGTCGTCCACGTCCGCGAGGAACTGCACGACGAAGACGACGCCGCTGATGAACGTCGCGAGCAGCAGACTCCACAGGTCCTCGTTCGGCCCCTGGATGAGCGCGTTGCTCATCAGATAGCTCACGCCGCCCACGAGCACCGTCACGAGGACCTTGCGCACAACCCTCGGGACGAGCGACGGGGAGGGTTCGGGTGTTGCTCCGGTCACGGTGACCTCCGTCCGGCTTCGGCGGTCGCACTCAGCAGGGCAAGGGTGTTCATCGCGACCTGGTCGCGGACCCGGTCGACCAGGGAACGCCACTGCCGGGTGAACCCCGGCCGCCGCTCCAGGCTCTCCCAGAACGGCGTCAGCCACTCCTCGACCCGGGCGGCGGGCATCCACAGGTGCATGAGGTGGTCGATGGCCGGCGCCAGGCGGGCCACGGCCTGGGCTCCCGGAGTGCCGCCGATCCGCGCCCGCTCGACGATGACCAGCAGCGACGTCAGCAGCCAGTCGTGCGTCGCCAGGTCTTCGCACAGGTCGACCACGGCGGGGGTGAACGGGCCGGGATGCGTCAGGCGCAGCGTCCGCTCCTGCTCTGCGTGCAGGGTGAAGCGGATCGACGGCTCGCCGGTCTCGGCCACCCACCGCAGGCTCGTACGCGGGATCTTGAAGGGGGCCCGCCGGTCCAGCAGCGGGGACTGCTGCACGAGGTCGAGGAAGCGGCCGCTGACGGCGCCCAGGTCGAGGCAGGCGCCATCGGGGCGGCCGGGCATGGTGTCGCCGGTGAACCCTTCGACGAGGTCGGCCGCCTTCACCTTCCCCAGAACCTCCACGACCCCCGGCCGGGCCAGGTAGTGCGACCAGGGGAGCCTGCGGTCGGCCTCCGAGCGCACCACCCGGACGTACGACGACCCCTGGGCCACCCGGCCCCCGGTCACCGCGCAGCGGGACACCACCGTGCCGACGGCCCTGACCCGGGAACGCGACGCGGTGGGCAGGGCGCAGTCCACCCCGGTCAGCCGCTCGGGCGACAGCGCGTGGACGATGGGACGGCGGGAGACGCGCACGGTCTCCCCGGCCATGAGCCCGAGCACCTGACGGCACGTCGACTCGGAGATCTCACCGGAGTTCTGCAGCAGCCCGGTGTGGACCTCCCCCATCACCAGCATCGGGCCGTCCTCACAATCGCAACCCCTCAGACGAAGACGTAGGAAATGCGGTCGACGAGCTCCTCTTCGAGCCGGATTCCCTCGCCCTCGCTCCGGGTTGCGACCTGCCGCAGGACCTCGTCGTCCACGGCGAACTGGCTCAGGATCGTGCGTACGGCCAGCTCGACGGGCAGGAACCGGGGGGAGAGGACGGACAGTGTGGTGTACGCGCTGAACGGCGCGGCCTGGGGGTTGAGCCGGACGACCGCGGGCAGTTCGTCCCAGTCGCGGGGCCAGTCGCCGTCGAGGGCGACCGGCGGGAGGGGCACGCGGCCGTCGCTGCGCAGCAGCCCAAGCCGCAGGAGCTGCCAGACGGCCGCGAGAAAGGGGCAGGACCAGGTGCGCCGCGGCCCCTTCTCGTCCCACAGCTCGACGTCCACGAAGATCGAGTGGCCGCGTTTGGCGTTCTGCGCGGGCGGCTCCCACGGCCGGACCTTCCCCATCGCCTGCATCGGCGCGGTGCGGGGCGAGCGCGAGCCGTTGCACAGCCAGCCCGTCTCCTTGACCGGAGGGCGCGATCCGTCGGTCTCCGGCGGCGGGTCGTCCACGAGCCGGTCCTCCACCAGCCGGGCCAGCTCGACGCCGCCGGACTGGGCGCAGGCCGACTCGCGGGCCAGGTAGTCGATGGTCAGGTCGTGCTCGGCCGCCGCCTCCAGGACCATCGGGACCAGCTCGGCCGGGGTGCTGAAGCGGCTGAAGTAGTCGTCCACGAGAAAGCAGGTGCTCACGCGGGCCCGGCCCCCCGGCACCCGCTCCTGCCACATGGAGCGGACCGTGGCGAGCCACGGCGCGACCCTGCGGAACTGCTCGCGTAGCCGGTCGGGGCCCGCCTCGTAGTCCTCCATGTAGAGGTGCCCGAGCTCGACGGACACGTGGGAGAGAGGTACGGAGGCGATCCTGCGCTCCGCCGCCACCTCGCCGAACGTCGCGTGCACCGGCGTCACAAGCCCTCCCACGCGCTGTCGTCGACGATCTTCTTGGCCAGCTCCTCGAACGCGGTGGCGGTCTCCGCGTTCGCGATCTTGCTGGCCAGCACGTCCTCGTCGGTGATCAGTTGCTCGCGCCACTGGAGGACCGGGTCGAGCGGGATCTTGCCGAGCATGGCCGTACGGCCGACGCCGTGGCGGCCGGCCAGCTCGCGCAGCTCGCTGTCGCACGCGCTCAGCCAGGCCCGCTGCTCGTCGCGCAGCCCGACGAGCTCCGCCGCGTCCGGTTCGAGCACGGCCGTGCGCACGAAGCGGATGCGGTCGCGCAGGTCGTCGGCGTCGTGGCCGAACCGGGTGCCGACGTCGAGCAGCCCGTCGGCGCCGGTGACGAGCCCGTCGGCCGCGATGATGTGCTGGCGCGTCCAGCGGTGGAAGACCAGCCACCGGAACGGGATCGCGGGCATCCGCACGGTCGCCGCGAGAACCAGCTCCGCGGTGAACGACCGGCCCGCGCTGACGTCGATCATGCAGAGGTCGAACTCCTCGTCCAGCCGCCCGAGAAGCTGGACGCAGCGGCCGACGACCTCGTCGGTGAGGGCCGACAGCTCGCCGCCGCCCTCGCTGCCCGGCAGCAGCACGAGCCGCCCCGCGCCGGGCGGGCGGGTGCGCAGCCCCTCACGGTCGGACTCGGCCCACACGTCCACCCGCCGCGGCTGCGGGCACTCGCCCCGCAGGTAGTGGTGCAGGCCGTTCTCCCGGGTGCCGCGGGCCACCGCGCTGACGCTGAAGATGGCCCCCGCGGTCGGCGAGCCGAAGTCGAAGTCGAGATAGCAGACGTCGTTGCCCTGCAGGGCATGGCGATACACGATGTTGGTGCCGGTGACCGAGCGCCCGGTGCCGCCCTTGTCGGAGATCGCGAAGACGAGCATCTCAGATCGCCTCCGACGCGCTGTCGCGGGCGGCGGACAGCCGTTCGAGGCCGAGCAGCGCGTCGTTGATCAGCGCCTGGGCGGTGGCCGGCCGGTCGCTGACGATCGCCCTGGCCCGCTGCAGCGACGCCTGGATCGAGCGCAGCTTGGGCTGGATCGTCTGCCCGCCGGCCAGAGGCCGGGTGACCAGCTCCTGGTCGAGCAGGTGCTCGGCCTCACCGAGCATCTGGAGCGCCAGCTCGACGAGCTGGGGGCTGCGCAGCGGCGGCTCCCCGCTGGAGGACGCGGCGGCGACGAGGAACTCGACGACCCGCTCGCTGAAATACCAGGACGGCTCCTCGTCGCGCGCCTCGATGTCGGCGAAGACGTTGCCCGGCTGGTCCCACAGGCCGGCGGCCGGGCCGTCGGCGTGGCGGCGCAGCATGATGTGCCGCCAGATCTGGTCGGCGAGGGTGAGCAGCCGCTCGCGCATCCGCGTGTTCTGCGCGATGGAGGCGGCCCAGATGGTGCGTTTCAGCAGCGTGATGGCGAAGTCGGAGACGACCCAGAGCAGGTGGGGGCCGAGCGCGTCGCTGCCGTGCAGGTTGATCGGGACGCCGGGGGAGTGCATGAGCACGGGCGGGTCGCCCGCCACCGCCCTGCGGGTGATCCTCGCCCGGATCGCCAGCTCCTCCAGCACGCCGGCCACCCGGCCGAGGTCCACGTCGGCCGCCCGGTTGTTGACCAGGCTCTGCACGACCATGGCGGTGACGCCGAGGCTGTAGTAGTCGGACTCCTTCTCGTCGACCGTCCGCCAGGGGATGTCCTCCAGCGGCCAGGTGCCCCGCCCGAACGTCGCGATGGTGCGCCAGTAGGACTGGGTGAGGTCCCAGCGGCGCTGGATGGCCTGGGCGAGGGTGATCTGGTCGTCGTTGAGCAGGCTCAGGACGCGGGTGCGTTCGGAGAACAGGTCGGCGATGCCGACGAGGGCGTTGACGGTGAAGTACAGGAACGGCGTGTCGGCGGCGACGCCCTTCGGCTGCGGGCCGATGTCGAGCGGCGTGACGACGTCGGGCGCGTCCTTCACGATGCCCCACGTCCAGCCGCACTCGAACAGCAGGTTGTCGTTGTCCAGGTCCACCTGGCTGCCCGAGCCGATCGTCAGGTCGCGCAGGCCGGCCCGCACCGGCTCCAGCGCGCGGCGCAGATCGTCGAGCACGCGGCGCTCGGGCGCGCCGGTCTGGTTCACCGTGCGCAGCAGCGCGCGGCCCGCGGTGGAGCCGGGGTCGAACGCGTTGACCGTGAAGCTGCGCAGCAGGCCCGTCATCGCGGCCGACAGCCGCTTGCTGGCCAGCTCCTCCAGCTCGCGGATCTCACGGCGGATCGCCTCGCGCCGCACGCTCTGCCGGAAGACCTTGAGAAAGCCGAGCGTGCCGAGCGTGAGCGTGACCGACATCGAGAACGAGTCGACGACGTCGAGCTGGAGCTGCTCGGGAGTGACCTTCGCCTCGTCGTCCACCGGCCGGAAGTAGGTGCCGCCGGAGAACAGGGGCCGCCCGTCCTCGGCGGTGTAGGTGCGCAGATACTGGCCGATCACCCGCAGCAGCAGCTTGGGGATCTGCACCGAGTCGCCGAGGGCCACGAGCGCGGCCAGCACGTCGTCGGCCGTCTCGTCCGGAGTGTCCAGGCGGAAGCCCGGCAGTTCGGAGGCCGGATACATGAAGCACAGAAGCTGCTCGGCGTCGGAGATGGAGTTCGACCCGTCGCGGCCGCCCCACGTCCAGACACCGTCCCGGTAGGAGGCGCGCGCTGCCGCCTCCCAAAGCTCCAGAAGCTGCTGTCGCGGCTGGAGTTTCATCCGTGGCCCTCTCTGCGCTGCGCCGTGCGCGCCTTCTCCGTGCTGCCGTGGAGAAAAAGCACGCTCGTGTGGCCGGGCGGGACCGAGGCCGGGGTCCCCAGACCCTCCCTAGGGGTTTCCTTTTCCAATTCAGGTGGAGACGGAACCACCACAACCCTTATACCATTGGATTCCTGCTCCGTCGCCTGGACCATCCGTGGTATTTCGTGCACCGCCTGGTTGTCGTGGTTTCAGAGATACCACAGAGAAAAACAGACATATATGTCCTAAGTCTGAAAGATATTTGAAATGTCCCAAACTGCGGCTCCAAGGGATATAACGGACTATTGTCCCGCGCGGCCGCTGGCGGCGGCCGGAGCGGAGCTGAGGGGTGGGACGGTCCTCGTGACCGGCGCCGGCATCGACCCGGCGCTACTGGAGCCGCTCGCCAGGCAGGGGCTCACGGTGCGGCGGCGCGAGGCGCCGCTGACCGAGGACCTGCTCACGCGAGAGCTCCGGGGAGCGGTCGCCTACCTCCACGGAGGCGAGGAACGCGCGACCGCCCGGGTGCTGCGCGCGGCGCGCGAGACGCTGAAGGTCGTGGCCTTCCTCGGCGTCGGCTACGAGAACTTCGTCGACGTGGCGGCGGCCGACCGGCTGGGCATCGCCGTCACGAACACACGGGGCGCGGCCGTCGATGCGGTCGCGACGTTCACGGTCGCCCAGATCATCAACGCCGCCCTGGACATCCCCCGGCATCTGGGCGAGCGGGTCCCCGGTTGGCAGGGCTCCGACGAACTGCCCCACGAGCTCGCCGCCCGCAGCGTCGGCATCATCGGCATGGGCGCCAACGGCCGGCGGATCGCGGAGATCCTGCGGCGGGGCTTCGGCGTTCGCGTGTCCTACTACAGCCGCACCCGCAGGCCGGACGTCGAAAGCGACCTCGGCATCTCCTGCCTGCCCCTGCTCGACCTGGCCGCGGCCAGCGACATCCTCGTGGTCATGGTGCCGGAGACGGACGAGACCAGGTCGATGATCGACTCGTCGGTGATCGGCCGGATGCCGGAGGGCGCGATCCTCGTCAACACCGCACGCCCGGCCATCGTCAGTCCCGGCGCCCTTTACGCCGGCCTGGAGAAGGGCCGCGTCAGCATGGCCGTCTTCGACGGCTTCTACGGCGCGGAATGCGCGGAGGCCGCAGAATTGCGGCGGGATTTTCCCGACCGTCTCCTGGTCCCCGGACACATCGCCTCCCACACCGCCGAGACGATGCACCGCATGGTGCGCCAGGCCGTCAAGTCCATTGAGAATGTGCTGACCCGCGGATCGGACGAACACGAGGTGGGAACGCGTCCCCGTCCCCGCTTCTGAAAAATCGGCACGCGGACGGTAGGGCGGCGCGTGGAATGGGAACGCATTTCAGGAAACCACAAGGAAACTCCCTCCACTCTCTCCCCGGGAAGTGATACGTGGACGGCCATGACCCGATGCCCTCTGCGGCGACGATCACGACGCCCACGGGGGCGCGCGCCCTGGTCGAGGCGCTGAGGCTGCACGGCGTCGACACGATCTTCGGCATTCCGGGCACCCACAACCTGGCGATCTACGAGGAGCTCGACCGGTCGGGCGTGCGCTGCGTGACGCCCCGGCACGAGCAGGGCGCGGGATACGCCGCCGACGGATATGCCAGGGTGACCGGCAGGCCGGGCGTCGTCGTCACCACCACGGGACCCGGCGTGGTCAACGCGGCCACGGCCCTCGGGCAGGCCTACTCCGACTCCTCCCCGGTCCTGCTCGTCTCACCGGGCGTCCCCACCGGCCATCCCCGCGACGGCCGCGGCTACCTGCACGAGAGCAGGGACCAGACGCGGGCGATCGACGCGCTGTGCGCCTGGAGCCACCGCGTGACGACCGTGCGGGAGATTCCCGCCGCCGTCGCCCGCGCCTTCGGCCGCTTCACCGAGGGACGGCCCCGGCCGGTGCACATCGAGATCCCCTTCGACCTGCTCGACCTGACGAGCCCGGTCAAGATCGTCCCGCCGTACCGGATCATCCGCCGCGAGCCCGATCCCGCCGCTCTCGACGCGGCGGCCGGGCTGCTGCGCACGGCGCGCCGTCCGGGGTTCGTGCTCGGCGGCGGGGCCCAATGCCCGGGTGAACAGCGCTCGGGTGAGCGGCCCAAGGGCGAGGACGAGCCCCCTGCGGGGCGCCTGGCGATGCGCCTCGCCGAACGGCTGGGCGCGCGGGTCGTGACCACGGTCAACGGCAAGGGCACAGTGCCGGAGAGCCACCTGCTGGCGCTCGGCGCCACGCTGCACCTGGCGGCCGTCCGCCGGTGGCTCGCCGCGTGCGACGTCGTGCTGGCCGTCGGCACCGAGCTGGGCCCCGCCGACCTGTGGGACGACGCCTTCACCCTCTCCGGCCGCCTCGTACGCGTCGACATCGACCCGGGGCAGATGCACGGCGACCACGTGGCAGACGTGGCGATCGTCGCGGACGCGGAGCTCGCCCTGCGCGGGCTGGCCGAACGGCTCGACCGGCAGGGCGCCGTGCCGCGTCCCCGCCGGGAGCCGGAGCCCGGCCCCGGCCACGAGGCGGAGCTCGCGGAGCTCACCCGCAGGTGGTCGGGCCAGCTCGCGGCGCTGCGCCGGGCCCTGCCGCCGGAGAGCGTCGTGGTGGGCGACAACTCGATGTGCGTCTATCACGGCGCGCTCGTCGGCATGCCGATGGACCCGCCCGGGCGGTTCCTGTTCCCCACCGGGTTCGGCACGCTCGGCTTCGCGCTGCCCGCCGCCATCGGCGCCAAGCTCGGCCGGCCGCACCTCCCCGTGGTCGCGCTGGCCGGCGACGGGGCGTTCCAGTTCAGCCTCCAGGAGCTGGCGACGGCGGTGGAGCTGGAGCTGAGCCTGCCGGTCGTCGTCTTCGCCAACGGCGGCTTCGGGGAGATCCGCGAGGAGATGCGGGTGCGGGGCATGCGGCCGATCGCCGTCGACCTGCACGCGCCGGACTTCCCCGCGCTCGCCGTCGCGTACGGCGCGCGGGGTTGTGCCGTGAAGACGCCGGGGGAGCTGGAGGAGGCGGTCACCGAGGCCCTGCGCGTCCCGGTCCCCACGGTGATCGTGGTGCCCGAGGACGACTGACCCGTCACCGAGAGCCGGCGTCGCGAGCGGTCGTACCGCTGCTGCCCCAGATGCCGGCGAAGACGGCGGTGAGCGCGGCCAGGACCGCTCCCAGCCACATCACCCCGGAGATCGACAGACCGTCCACGACCCGGCCGCCGGCGAACGAGCCGAGCGCGACGGAGACGTTGAACGCGCCGACGAACAGCGCGGTGCCGAGCTCGCCGCCGCCCGTCCTCATGATCCATAGCTGCAGGGCGACGCCCACGCCGCCGTACCCGAGGCCCCACACGACCAGCATGACCAGAGGAAGGCCGGTCAGCGCGAGCGCGGCGGTGGCCACGGCGATCAGCACGGCCCGCGCGATCAGCACCGGCTTCGGGTTCCTGGCCGCTCGCGCGCCCCCGGCGAAGTTGCCGACCACCGCGGCGGCGCCGTAGACGAGCAGCGCGGTGCTGACGAGCCCGGGACCGGCGTGCGCGGCCTGCTCCAGGTAGGGCCGGACATAGGTGTAGGCGGCGAAGTGCCCGGTGATGATCAGCACGGTGGTGACCAGGACCACCTTGAGCGGTCCCGACCACGCGCCGCGGAAGCCGTCTCCACCCTCTTCTGCGGGCATCGGCGGCAGCACCGCGGCCAGCACCGCGAGCAGGATCAACGCCAGAGCGCCCAGGGCCGCGAACGCCGTGCGCCACCCCGCGTACGAGGCGACCAGCGCCGCCGCGGGGACGCCGAGCACCGACGCCACAGACACCCCGCTCAGGATGACAGAGGTGGCCCTGCCGACCGCCTCCTCGGGCACCAGGCGTGTGCCCAGACCGGCGGCGAAGGCCCAGAAGCCGCCGATGCTCACGCCGGTCAGCACCCGGGCGGCCAGCATGACGGGGAGGCTCGGAGCGAGCGCGCCCGCCAGATTGGCCGCCGCCAGCAGCGCCATCAGGCCGAGCAGCGGGACTCGCCGGTCGAGGCGGCGGGTGCTCAGGGCGATCACGGGGGCGGAGACGGCGGCGACCAGTCCGGGAAGGGAGACCATCAGCCCGGCGGTGCCGTCGGAGACCTTCAAGGAGGAGGCGATCGAGGTCAGCAGCCCGACGGGCAGCATCTCGCTGGTGACGATGGCGAAGGTGCCCATGGCGACGGTGGCGACGGCCGCCCAGCGCGCCCGGATCACGGGAGAGACGACGTTTACGGTCATGCTCCTCAGCCTTGTGATCGGCATTTCCCGGAACAATGACGAGGTTCGAAGGCTTGGTTTAGGTGAGCTAAGCGATCGAGGAGGAGCGAGATGGAGTTCAGGGAGCTGGAGTGCTTCATCGTGCTCAGCGAGGAGCTGCATTTCGCCCGTACCGCCGAGCGGCTGTACCTGTCTCCCGGCCGGGTGAGCCAGCTCATCGGGTCGCTGGAAGGCAGGATCGGCGGCCGGCTGTTCGACCGTACGAGCAGGCGGGTGTGCCTGACCCCCTTGGGTGAGCGCTTCCTCGCCGACCTGCGTCCCGCCTACGAGGGGCTCGCGGAGGCGGTGGCGCGTGCGACGGCCTCGGCCCGGGAGGTGGAGGGCGTGCTGCGGGTCGGGTTCCTGGCCACGCCCACGGAGATCGTCACCCAGAGCGTGGCCGCGTTCGAGCGGACGTATCCCGGCTGCGCGGTGGAGCTGATCGAGGTGCCTCTTTCCGACCCCTTCGGCAAGTTGCGTGAGGGGCGTGTGGACATCGCCTTCACACTGCTGCCACTGGAGGAACCGGACCTGGTGAGCGGGGCCGAGCTGAACCGCTGCCCGGTCGAGCTGGGGCTCTCGGTGCGGCATCCGCTGGCACGGCGCAAGAGCATCGACGCCGAGGAGCTGGCCTCACTCGCGCTGATCGGCCTGGACGAGCCCGCGCCGCGCCGCTGGCGGGAGCATGTGGCGCCCTCCTTCACCCCTTCCGGACGGCCGATTCCCAAGGCCGCGACGGTGGCCACCACGCAGGAGGGCCTGACCCAGGTGGCGTTGAACCGCGGCGGCATGCTGCTCTGCCGGCCGAGTGCGGAGCACCACCGGCGGCCGGACCTCGCGTTCGTGCCGGTCACCGGCCTGCCGCCCTCGACGCTCGGCCTGGCCTGGCTGCGCTCCCGGGAGACGGCGGCCATCCGCGCGTTCGACGACCTCGCGACGGGCCCGGCGCGGTGGCGTGGAACAGTGGCCGCCTAAGAACCTGTGGCCGCCTGAGGAAGCGTGGCCGCCTGAGGAAGCGTGGCCGCCTGAGGAAGCGTGGCCGCCTGAGGGACGCTGGCGCCTGACGGACGGCGGGCGGCTGATCCCTCAGTGGCCGGGGGCGAGCGGGATGCGCGCCACGAAGCGGGCACCTTGGTCGCTGTCCTCGATCGTGAGCGTCCCCTTGTGCGCCTGGGCGATCTGACGGGCGATGGACAGCCCGAGACCGGTGCCTCCGGCGTCCTTCGTACGGGCGGCGTCGAGCCGGGTGAAGCGCTGGAAGACCAGCTCCCGCTGGTCGGGCGGGATGCCCGCGCCGTCGTCGAGCACCTCCAGCACGCCCTTGCCGTCCTCCCGCCGCACGGTCACGGTGATCCGGGACACCGCGTGCCGCTCGGCGTTGTCGAGCAGGTTGTTGAGCAGGCGCGCCAGGGCCAGCCGGTCGCCGATGACGACCACGCGGGGCTCCAGGTGCCGCACCACCTCCACCTTGCGCGACCTGCGGTCGAGCTCGCGGGCGACGAGCGTGCCGAGGTCGACGGGCTCACAGGGGGGCGGCGCGGCCGAGTCGAGCTGGGCGAGCTGGAGCAGGTCGGTCACGAGCGCCTGCAGGCGGTCGCAACTGGCCAGCAGGGCGTGCCCGGTGGCCGGCCAGTCCGCCTCCTCGCTGTGCAGCAACGCCTCCTCGATCTCCGTACGCATCGCGGTCAGCGGGCTGCGCAGATCGTGAGAGGCGTCGGAGGCGAAGCGCCGCTGCCGCTCGACGGCCGCCTCCGCTCGGTCGAGGGTCTGGTTGGCGGTCTCGGCGAGCCGCCGGATCTCGTCGTGATATTTCGGCACCGGCACGCGCTGGCTCAGGTCGGTCGCGGTGATCCTGGCCAGCTTGCTCGTGATCGCCTCCACCGGCATGAGCGCCTTGCGCACGGTCTGGTAGGTGCCGAGCGCGGTGAGCATGATCAGCAGGAGCGAACCGCCGAGCAGCGCAGCCAGCAGCGGGCCGTTGACGTACCACGGCACGGTGTCGTCGGCTGCGTAGATCGTCCACAGGCCGCCGTCGTTGTGGAAGCGGAACGCGACGATGATCATGCACCGGTCCGGGAA
Organism: Microbispora sp. CSR-4; assembly: GCF_008033685.1. Lineage (NCBI taxonomy): Bacteria > Bacillati > Actinomycetota > Actinomycetes > Streptosporangiales > Streptosporangiaceae > Microbispora > Microbispora sp. CSR-4. The sequence continues at coordinate 9,228 of NZ_VJVX01000014.1, read as the reverse complement.
CGCCGGGGAGTCGCACATCACCTTGCTCGTCTCCGGTGTCGTCAGCTCCGGCCGGAACGCGGCCATGCGCGGGCGGCCGACCAGGGTGTCGCTGCCCGAGACGATCTTGCCGGAGTTGTCGATCACCTGCACGCCGGCCACGCCCGGGTCGAGCAGCACCGGAGGCAGCCGGTCGCGTTTCGCCTGGTAGGCGAGGCGTACGGCGTTGGCGGAGATCTCGTCGATCTTGTAGCGCTCGGCGGTGCCGTGCAGCACGCCGAGGACCAGCAGCACGGCGACGGCGCACAGCAGCGCCATCACCGCGCTCGCCAGCACCGTCAAGCGAATCCGCACCGAGGATCCCCGCCACCTGCTCATCTGATTCCCCCCGGTAATCAGATGATCAATAAGGCCACGTGGCCGCCGCCCGGCGTCACTACCCGGCTCACCTGGCACGTTACCTCCGCCGGTGATCGCCGCCGTGACCGGGACGCCGCCGTCCGATCCGATCCCTACCCAGTCCGGCCCCTCAGCAGCGCCCCGCCGGCGTCACCCGTCTCACCGCGATCTCATCCTGCCCGTCTCACTCTGCGGCGGGGGAGCGCCGCTCGACGACGTAGCAGCCGTCGGCGAAGCCCGTCACCGCGCGGCCCCGCGCCATCAGCCCGCCCAGCACCTCGCGTACGGCGTGCCGCCAGGCCTTGGCCGTCTCCGGGGCGGTGCGGCGCAGGGTCTCCACGTCGGCGGGTGCGGCGACGAGCACGGCCGGGCCGTCCGCGGGCAGGGTCACCGGCCGCCCGTCCCGCTCGGTGAGCACGGCCACCGCGCCGTCCGCGGCAGCGGGCCGGAACGGCAGGCCGTCGCATGCTCGCGCCACCTGTGGATCGCCCAGCCGCCACGCCATGAGGACCCGGTCGGACTCGTCGCCGGCGTTCAGCGCGTCGCCCATCGGGCCGTAGAAGTCGGGCAGGTACTCCTCCGGCAGGGCGGCCAGCTTGGCCAGGTTGAAGTGGGCGTTGCGGCGCACGAGGGGATCGAAGGTCCAGGTGATCCGGCTCAGCCCGCGCTCCACAGCCCAGGCCCGCTGGTGCAGCTTGAGCGCGAAGCCGGCGCCGGGCCGTACGGCGCCCGTCACGTGCGAGTGCAGCGCCTGGCCCGCCGGAGCGGCGAGGAAGGCGACGGCGGCCCCGACGAGGTCCCCGCCGTCGAACGCCCCGGCGACGTATCCGCCCGCGTGCGACAGCGCCCGCATCAGCTCCACCGTGATCGGCGGGTTCCACGGCTCCGGACGCCAGATGTCGTCGAACAGCCGCACCACCCGCTCGAACTCGGCGATCGTGCGCAGCTCGGCGACCCGCAGACCGTGCCGCCCGGCCGCTCGGGCCGCCTGGCCCCACGCGGCGACGGGGTCCCGCGCGGCGACGGGGTCGCACGGGTTCACGTGGTCTCCCCGGCGGCCGGTCTCAGGTCCTGCGGCGCGGTGTCGATGCCGCCGTTGACGGGCCTGCCGTTGACGGGCCCGCCCGACAGCACATACTCGGCCAGCGCCGCGACCAGGCGGGCGCGGGCCGGCATCTCGGCGACCAGCACGTGCTCGTTCGCGGCGTGCGCGCCGCCTCCCACCGCGCCGAGGCCGTCGAGTGTCGGGCAGCCCACCCCGGCGGTGAAGTTGCCGTCCGAGCCGCCGCCGACCGACGCCCCGCGCAGCGGCGCCATGCCCAGCTCGGCGGCGAGCCGTACGGCGACCTCGAAGAGCCCGGCGGAGGCGGCGGGGTCGAGGGGCGGGCGGTTCGGCCCGCCGCGCAGCTCCAGCCGGACGCCCGGGGTGCGCGGGGTCAGCGCGCGCATCAGCTCGTCCACCCGGCGCTGCGCCGCGCGGTCCGGCACGCGGACGTCGACCGCCACCCGGCCCCGGGCCGGCACCGTGTTGGTGCTCGTCCCCGCCGTCAGCATGGTGGGGGTCACCGACGTCGCCCCCGCCCTGGACGACGAGTCGACCTGGGCGGCGATGCCCGCGATGGCCAGCACCTGGTGGGCCAGCTCGACGCCGGCGTTGGCCCCCAGCTCGGGTTCGAGACCGGCGTGCGCGGCCCGGCCGTGCACGGTCAGCTCGTAGCGCGAGATGCCCTTGCGCGCCGTCTTCAGCGCGCCGCCGTCCGCGCTGGCCTCCAGCACGAACGCGGCGGCGCACCGCGACGCGATCGACTCGATCAGCGGGCGGGAGGTCGGCGAGCCGAGCTCCTCGTCGCCGACGACGAGCACGGTCAGCCCGTCGGGGGACGGCAGCGAGGCGACCGCGTGGAAGAGCTGCACGAGACCGGCCTTCATGTCGAACACGCCCGGCCCCCGCGCCACCCCGTCCCGCACCGACCAGGGGTGCTCGCGCAGCGTGCCGATCGGCCAGACCGTGTCGTGGTGGCCGAGCAGCAGGACCCGCGGCCGGCCGAACGACCAGCGCAGATGGGTGACCCCGTCGATGACGAGGGTCTCCGGCTCGGCCCCCAGCAGCCTGCGGCCCAACGCCCCCACGACGCGGGCGCTGCGCGCCACCGCCTCGTGGTCGGTGGAGTAGGACTCGCAGAGCACCAGCTCCTCAAGGTCGGCCAGCATGGCCTCCAGGTTCACGGTCGCGGCCGTTCCGGTTCGGGTCGTTCCCGGCCCTCGACCGGCCCGTCCTGGGCGAGCCCGTGAGCGGGCCTGTCATGGGCGGGGCGGCCCAGCTCGGCGCGGAACAGGCGCATCACGTTGGCGCCCAGGATCTTCTGGATCTCCTCCTCGGAGAATCCCCGCTTGACCAGCGCGTCGGTCACCAGCGGCAGGCCGCGCGGGCCCTCCAGCCCGGGGACGGCGGCGTTGGAGTCGATCCCGGAATAGCTGAAGCCCTCGCAGCACGGCGGGGTGAGGTCCTCGTTCACCTCGCGCATGAAGTCGGGGCCGAGGCCCACGTGGTCGATGCCGGCGACGCCCGCGATGTGCTCGATGTGGTCCACGAGATGGTCGATCGTGGCCGAGCGGGCGTCCTCGGTGAGGAAGGCGGCGAGGAAGTTCACGCACACGACGCCGCCGCCCGCGGCGACGCCCCTGAGCTGCTCGTCCGTGAGGTTCCTGTGATGGTCGCGCAGGGCGCGGGCGGAGGAGTGGGTCGCGATGACGGGCCGGGTCGCGATCTCCAGCACGTGCGCGACGCCCGTGGCGCCCAGGTGCGAGATGTCGAAGAGCATGCCGAGCCGCTCCATCTCGCGCAGCGCCTCGACGCCGTGGCTGGTGAGCCTGGAGCCGGTGCCGTCCTGGCCGCTGCCGTCGGCGAGAGCCGTACGGCCCCAGTGGGCGATCGAGGCGACCCGGACTCCGAGGCGGTGCAGGGTCGGGATCAGCTCGACGCTCTCGTCGATCCCCGGCATGCTCTCCAGCGCGAGCACGAGGGCGATCCTGCCGAGGGCGAGGGCCTCGTCGATCTGCTGCCCGTCGTGGCACAGCGCGACCGCGTCGGGGCTGCCCTCGGCCAGCACGTGGGCGCACTCGATCATCCGCAGGGTCTGGCGCAGCGCGCCCTCCGGGCGGAACTGGCTCTCCACGAACACGGGCAGCACCTGCACGTCGACGCCGCCATCGACGAGCTGCGGGAGCCACCGCTCGCGGAAGAACGAGGCCCACATCGCGGGCGGCCGGGCCGAGACGGCCATGAGCAGGTCGTTGTGGGTCTCGGCCACCACGGACCTGACGTGCAGGCTCTGCTGATCAACGGGCACGGTGTCGACGGGCACGCGGGGAATCCTTCCTGACGGCGGGGTCAATGGGGACGTTACTCTTTCCGGATCGTTCCGCCAGCAGGCTGTAGTGTGCGCGGGTGGAATCGATCTCCTGCACCCTCGCCGAGGTGGTCGAGTGCCTGGAGGCGCTGTACGACCCCTCGTGGGCCGAGTCCTGGGACGCGGTGGGCCTCGTCTGCGGCGACCCGGAGCAGGCCGTACGGAAGGTCCTGTTCGCGGTCGACCCGGTCGCCGTGGTCGTGGACGAGGCCCTCGGCTGGGGGGCCGACCTCGTCGTGACCCACCACCCGCTCTATCTGCGCGGCACCACGAGCGTCGCCGCCACCACCTTCAAGGGCCGGGTCGTGCACCGGCTCATCCGCGGCGGCGCCGCGCTCTACGCCGCGCACACCAACGCCGACGTCGCCGATCCCGGGGTCTCCGACGCGCTCGCGCGGGCCGTCGGCCTGACCGGGGATCTGCGGCCCCTCCAGCCCTCCGCCGACGACCCGCGGCGCGGGCTCGGCCGGATCGGCGACCTGCCCGCTCCGATGCCGCTGGGGGAGTTCGCGGCGCTGGCCGCCTCGGGCCTGCCCCGTACGGCGGGGCCGCTGCGGGTCGCGGGAGATCCCGGCAGGCCGGTGCGGACCGTCGCCGTCTGCGGCGGCGCGGGCGACTCCCTGCTGGGCACGGCCAGGGCCGCGGGCGTGGACGTCTTCCTCACGGCCGATCTGCGGCACCACCCGGCGAGCGAGCACATGGAGGCGGACGGGCCCGCGCTGGTCGACGCCTCCCACTGGGCCACCGAATGGCCGTGGCTGGCCGACGCCGCCCGGCGGCTGACGTCAGCGTTGGCGGCCAGGGGCATTACTGTTGAGGCGCGCGTCTCGGACGCCGTCACCGACGCCTGGACGGCGACGACCACCGACTTGGACCCCCGAGCATCTTGAGGGATTTGGGATGAAGGCCGCACCTGAAGCACAGAAGCGTCTGCTCGATCTCGCTGAGCTCGACACCGGACTCGACCGGCTGCGGCACCGCCGCCGCAACCTGCCGGAGCTCGCCGAGATCGACGAGCTGTCCAAGAGGCTGGCCCAGGTCTCCACGCAGATCATCGCCGCCGAGACCGAGGCCGGCGATCTCGCCCGCGACCAGGCCAAGGCCGAGTCGGACGTGGACGCCGTACGCGTCCGGGTCGAGCGCGACCAGAAGCGCCTCGACTCCGGGCAGGTCTCCTCGCCCAAGGACCTGGCGAGCCTCCAGTCCGAGATCGTCTCCCTGCGGCGCAGGCAGTCGGACCTGGAGGAGGTCGTGCTGGAGATCATGGAGCGCCGGGAGGCGGCCGACGCCCGGGTCACCACCCTCAAGGCCGAGCGCGAAGAGGTCACCGGCACGCTGCGCGCCGCCGAGGACCGCAGGGACGCGGCGTTCGCCGAGATCGACAAGGAGGCCGGCGAGCTGACGTCCGGCCGGTCCGCGATCACCGCCGACGTCCCCTCCGACCTGCTCGGGCTCTACGAGAAGATGCGCGAGCAGACCGGCGTCGGCGCCGCCATGCTGCACGGCGGCCGGTGCCTCGGCTGCCGTACGAGCCTGTCGATCGCCGACCTCAACCGGATCCGGGCCGCCGCCCACGACGAGGTGGTCCGCTGCGAGGAGTGCCGCCGGATCCTGGTGCGTACGGCCGAGTCGGGTCTGTGACGGCGGCGATGGGCGCCACCGGGGGGTTCATCGTCGAGGCCGACGGCGGGGCGCGGGGCAACCCGGGCCCGGCCGGATACGGCGCGGTGGTCAAGGACGACGCCGGCCAGGTGCTCGCCGAGGTGGCCGAGTCGATCGGCACCGCGACCAACAACGTGGCCGAATATCGCGGCCTGATCGCCGGGCTCCGGGCGCTGCTCGCGCTCGGCGCCGAGGGCGCGCGGGTCGAGGTGCGGATGGACTCCAAGCTGGTCATCGAGCAGATGGCCGGCCGGTGGAAGGTCAAGCACGAGGGCCTGCGACCGCTCGCCCTGGAGGCGGCGGGCCTGGCCCGGCGGTTCCGGGTGACCTGGACGTGGGTTCCGCGCGAGCGCAACAGCCACGCCGACCGGCTCGCCAACGAGGCGATGGACGCGGCGGCCCGCGGGGAGACCTGGCAGGCGAGCGAGATCACCTCCGCGCCGGGGTCCGCCACTGCCGTCGAGCCGCCTAACACCGACGCGCCCACGCTGTTCGACCCGCCCTCCGCTGGCCCTGGTCCTGCCGCCCCTGGTCCTGCCGCCCCTGGTCCTGCCGCGCCTGCTTCGGGCGCTTCCGCTCCCGCCGTGTCCGCTTCACCCGGCTCCGCCTCGCCCGGCGCTGTTTCGGCCGCGCCTGCTTCGCCCGGCTACGCTTCGACCGGCTCTGCTCTGGCCGGCGCCGGCGGGCGTACGGGGTCTCCCGGCGCGGCCGGTGCGCGGGCCGTCGGCGGAGACGCGGGCACAGCGGCCGGAACCGCCACGTCCCACGACCGGCGCGGGCACGGATGGATGCCGCGCGCCACCCGTGTCGCCACGTCGCTGCTCCTGCTCAGGCACGGACAGACGCCGCTGTCGGTGGAGAAGCGGTTCTCCGGGCTCGGAGACCCGTCGCTCACCCCTACTGGCCTCGCGCAGGCCGAGGCCGCCGCCCTGCGCCTGTCGCGGGAGCCGTACGAGGTCGAGGTGATCGTCACCTCCCCGCTCGCCCGCGCCCGGCAGACGGCCGAGGCGGTCGCCGCCCGTACGGGCCTGCAGGTGCTGGTCGACGACGACCTCCGCGAGACCGACTTCGGCGACTGGGAGGGGCACACGTTCGCGGAGATCCAGCAGCGCTGGCCCCGCGAACTGGCGGCCTGGCTGGCCGACCCCGACGTCGCGCCGCCCGGTGGGGAGAGCTTCGCGTCGACCGCCCGGAGGGTCGAGCAGGCGAGGGACCGCATCGTGAAGGCCCACGAGGGCCGCAGCGTCGTCGTGGTCTCGCACGTGACCCCGATCAAGATGCTGGTCCGCTTCGCGCTGGGCGCTCCGCCCGAGGCCCTGTATCGGATGCACCTCGACCTGGCCTGCCTGTCGGCGATCGACTACTACGCCGACGGCCCGGCCGTCGTACGGGCGCTCAACGACACCGCCCACCTCACCTGACGCCGTCCCGCTCAAGGGGACTGAACGCCGCGGGATCGCACGCTTGAAGCCGTGCCCCCGCGGCGTCGGCGTTTTCCGGCCCGGACGAGCCGTCGCCGTACGTCGAGGGCCTGAAGTCGATAGTTGAGGGTTTTCTCCTCTTATCCTGGCGATTCGCCGGATAAGTCTTCATTCGAGTGTTCAACGATACCGTTGAAGGTATGGATATCGGCATCAAGGACGCCGTTCACGCCGTCGAGGCCGCCTCCGTGATGAGGCTGCTCCCAGGCCGGCCGCGGCTGCTCGCCCTGGGCGAGCCCACTCACGGCGAAGACCTCCTGCTCGACGTACGCAACGAGCTCTTCCGGCAGCTCGTGGAGCAGGAGGGCTACCGGACGATCGGCATCGAGAGCGACTGCCTCATGGGCCTGGTCGTGGACGACTACGTCACCTCGGGCACGGGCAGCCTCGACGAGGTCATGGAACGCGGCTTCAGCCACGGGTGGGGAGCCTCCGCGGCCAACCGGGAGCTGGTGCGCTGGATGCGCGCGTACAACGAGGACAGGCCCGCGTCCGAGCGGCTGCGCTTCGCCGGTCTCGACGGTCCGCTGGAGATCGGCCACGCGGCGAGCCCCCGGCAGGCCCTCACCGCCCTCCACGGCTATCTCGCGGCCCACGTGGACACGGATCTGCTCCCCTGCGACGTGGAGACGCTCGACCGCCTGCTCGGCTCCGACGACCGCTGGGCCAATCCCGCCACGATGATGGATCCGTCCCAGTCGGTGGGGCAGTCGGCCGAGGCCAGGCGGCTTCGACTGCTCGCCGACGATCTCGTCGCGCTGCTCGACGCGGAGACGCCGCAGCTGATCGCCCGATCCTCCCGGGACGACTGGGAGCGGGCACGCCTGTACGGCCGCGCCACCACCGGCCTGCTCCGCTACCACCACTGGATGGCCGACACCTCGCCCGGCCGGATGTCACGGCTGCTGGGCCTGCGGAGCTCGATGATCGCCGCCAACATGCTCGCCGTCGCCGAGCGGGGCCCGGCGCTGGTCCTCGCCCACAACGCGCACTTCCAGCGGGACAAGAGCTCGATGCGGATGGGCGACCTGCCGTTCGAGTGGTGGAGCTCGGGCGCGATCGTGAGAGCCCACCTGGGTGAGGAGTTCGCCTTCCTGGCCACGGCCCTCGGCACGATCCGGCACCAGGGCGTGGACGCCCCGCCCCCGGACACCCTCGAAGGGCTCCTCTACACGCTCCCCGACGACGGCTACGTCATCGACGCCCGCCGCCTGGCCGCCGCCCTGGGCGACGCGCGGCCCGCCCCCCGTGTGTCCCCCTGGTTCGGCTATGCCCCGCTCGACCCGGCCCACCTCGCCGCGTACGACGGGCTCGTGTTCGTCAAGGACGTCACCCGCAGCTGACCGCGCGTGCGCCGGGGAAGCCCTCACATGATCCTCGGCCGGTCCGGGGAATGTTTCGGCAGCCGCTAGGCTTATCTTCACGGTGGACGAGCCGGCCGGGCGGCCGCGTCAGGGCCTCACGGCCCTGCCGAGGAAGGTCCGGGCTCCACAGGGCAGGGTGGTCGGTAACGCCGACCCGGGGCGACCCGCGGGACAGTGCCACAGAAAACAGACCGCCCCCTCGCGGGGGTAAGGGTGAAACGGTGGTGTAAGAGACCACCAGCGCCCACGGTGACGTGGGCGGCTCGGTAAACCCCACCCGGAGCAAGGTCAAGAAGGGACGTTCTCCGGAACGTCCCGCGCGCGACGTTCGAGGGCTGCCCGCCCGAGCCGCGCGGGTAGACCGCTTGAGGCCGCCGGCAACGGCGGTCCTAGATGGATGGCCGCCGGTCAGCCTTCACGGCTGATCACAGAACCCGGCCTACAGGCCGACTCGTCCACCTTCAGCCCCTCTGACCTGGTCCTACTTCCGGATCACTCCTGCTCGGGGCACATCGAGCTCCGAATCGCGATCGTGTTGCGACTTCGCCTACGTCTTCAAACGGCCTTCGGCGTATTGCTGTGAGGAGAGGTCCGGCGGGGACTATTCAGGATGCCGGTCGTGCATCACGCGTACGGACCTCCCGCCTACCGCCTCGTACTCCCGCCGGTTTGGCCGCGCCTCGGGTGCCCTCTCAGCACCGTTTGTCGGGATGAGATCACTTTAATGTGCAGGGACGAAGGGAAGGACGCAAGCACAAGAGGGGCGGCAGGCTCGGCGATTCAGAGCAGAAGGCGGGCCACCAAGGAGGAGGACCCGCCGGGGAAGGGATCGGCGAGGTTGTCCCGTAGCTCGTAGAACTTGAAGTGGCGGTCCCCGCCCCGGGCCCTACCTGGTGGTAGGTCTCGAGCAATCGCCAAATCACTCCGAGTAAG
>NZ_VJVX01000139.1:0-3006 GCF_008033685.1 Microbispora sp. CSR-4 | reverse complement strand
GCCGGTGGTCTTCGGCAGGTTCACGTTCTTGAGGCTGCCGGTGGCGGCCTTCTGGTCGCCGCTCGACCCGACAACGCCGGCCTTGGTGTCGGCGGACGCGCCACCCGTGGTGACGTGCTTGGTGGCGACCGTGGTCTCCACCGTGTACGGGGTGGCGTTGATCAGGTTGGCCTTGGCCTGGCCGTACCAGAACGCCGCGACCTGCTGAGCCGCGAAGTTCGTGTTGGCCAGGTTCACGGCCGGAACCGAGTCGGCGTGAGCCGGGGCGGCGATCGCCGCGGAGGCCAGCAGGCCGGCCGCGACCCCGCCCAGAGCGAGAGTGCGCTTCATAACTTTCTCCTGGTCTGTCGTGAGGCGTCACCTGCGCCCCATCCGTCAGTGAGGAACGAGGAGAAAGCTATAGGACCAATTGGAGTGACGTAAGTGGAATTGATCGCTTCGCGCATTGCCTCCAACTTCGTGCCTTCAGTCGCTTCCTGAACGGAAGCTGAAAACGAGCTGATCGCGGGCTGTGTGGAAGGATTACGGTCACGTTCCGCGCCAGGTCAGTCACGGCTCGATGTGACGTAAATCACAGGTTTGAGTGAAACCGGATGGCCGGGAAATTGCGTCGGAGTGTGCCCGTTCGCCTGGACCTTGGTCCGTGTGGCCGGCCGGGGGTGCGACTTGATGATCAAGGAGATGTGCGAAGGAGCACGTAGATCCCTGGATGGCCGCGACGCGGCCCTCCCTGGACCGCTGGAGCGGGCCTTGGCCGGCTCCGGTTCCCCTGCGCCGGAAGGCTGCCGAGAGGTGGCCGCCGCGGTGCGGCGATGGCCTTCCTGAAGGTTTCCTGGGAACTCTCGCCGAGGGGGTTACCATCCGGTAAGCCAGCTAATCGGATGACCGATATCCACTGGGCACTCTAAGCCGCCGAATCGAGCCGTTCAGGGCTCGGCTGGAGCTTTCTCGGGAACGCCGTACGGCTCGCGATGCGCATTCTCTGAATGGCAGAGTGGGTTTTCCGGGCGGAGTATCACTGTCATCGCACAGTTTGCGGGCGCGATTCCGGCGGTGATTGAACGCCCGTCGCCGAGAGGGCGAAGCGGGGGCGTCGTTCGTGCTCGGAGGCCGGTGGGTCGGTGGCATTCGCACAGGTAGATCGATGTTTTGTCGGCGTTCGGCTCGTCTGGGAGAGCTGTCTGTGACGGCTTGCCGTGCCCCTCGGAATCGGCGCGAGACCGCGGATGCGAGAGCCGCTCGAAGGCTTTCATGCCCGCGATGCTGTGCTCTTGGTAAGTTGGCGGCGAGGCTTAGTGGAAGCAGGTGCGAGTAGCTTTCCGCTCGCTTTCCTGGTGGTCTGCCGCAGATGATTTCCTCATTGCGATTTACCAGTCTGTCAGTGATCATTGTCCTGATCATTTTTGACTCCTCGTGGCCCGGCCGTCCTTTGTTCGTGTGCTTTTCTCCGGGGTCGTGCCGACGAAGTCGCGAAGGGGTCATGGGCCCGAGGAAGCGGATTCCCTAATGCCGCTGTGCGGGGAAAGTCCGTCGAACTCCGACATGGTCGATCAAGCCGGGGAGGCCGGGAACGGGCCTGAGAGGCCGTACGGGCGGCCGGCGTGGCGGTGCGAACAGGGCGGCCGCCCGCGCTCGTCACCCATCGGGGAGGGGCTGCCCTGACCAGGCACAAGGCGCCAGGCACACGGCAACGGGCGTGAGGCGACCGGCGCGAGCCGGCTGGGGAGAGGCGGCGGGCAAAGGAAAGGGCCCGGCTGCGAACAGCCGGGCCCTCCTGGACGTCAGGAGTCGGAGACTCAGACGATCTTGCCGGACCAGTTGGCCGCGGCGGCCTTGTAGACGCCGAGCGTCTCACCGTCGAAGTACGGCGAGATGCTGGTGTCGATGCGGCCGTTGCCGTCGGTGTCGGCGACACCGATGGTCACACCGTTCAGGTAACCGAGCCGCTTGGCGTTGCTGTAGCGGTAGAGCCAGGACGAGCCGATGGCGCCCTCGCCCGTGAAGGAGGACTTGACCCCCACGAGTTCCTCGCCCTTGATGGCCGCGGAGCTCGCCTTGAAGGTCTTGCCGTAGGCCCACTTCTGGGTCTTGCCGGTGAAGGCGTAGTTGCCGTCCGGGTGCGACCCGCTCGGGTAGCCGAACATGAAGATCGAGGTGCCGATCTTCTGGTTGTAGGCCAGGCCCTGACCACCGACGTTGGAGCCGAGGCTGCCGACGTCCTTCAGCGTGATCTTCAGGGTGCCGTGCGGCCGGTGGTCGACGCGGGTCTGCGCCCAGAACGTCCGCGCGTAGTACTTGTACTTCGGGCGGAAGGTGGGCTTGGCCGTCGGCTTGTAGGTGGGAGTCGCGGTGACGGTCGCGGTCGCGGTGACGGTCGCTGTCGCCGTGACCGTGGCGGTCGCGGTCGCGGTCGCTGTGACCGTGACGGTCGGCTGCGGCTTGGGCGGCTTGGGCGGCTCCGGGGGCGTGGGGGGCTTCGGAGGCGTGGGGGGCTTGGGAGGCGTGGGAGGCGCCAAGCGGTTGTTCTCGCCGCTGGGCGCGGCCTTCGGCGTGAGCTGCTTGTCGTCGCTCTTCGGACCCTTGTAGTCGTCGCGGTCCCAGACCTTCTTGCGGAAGTAGAGGGTCTTGCCGTCACGGCTGACGTACGAGTCCGCGTGGCTGTGGTAGGCGAACTCGCCGATCTCGTGGGTCTGGACGCCGGTGCCCTTGGCCCAGGGGCCGTTGCCGGTGAGGTCCTTGCCCCTGTTCAGGGCCTGGAACTGCCGGACGGAGACGGGCGCCACACGCCAATCGCTCTTGCCGTGGTCACGTCCGCCGCGGTGCTTGCCGTCGTGGTCGTAGCGGCCGCTGTGGCCCTTGCCGCGGTGGTCGTCGTGCTTGTCGTAGCGCACGTCCGTGACCTGGACGCCGTTGTAGACCGTGACGAACGCGTAGTCGCGGTCGCCGTCCTCGTACACGCTGTAGTCGTAGTGCGTGTAAGCGGTCTTACCGACGTAGATGCCCCAG
>NZ_VJVX01000138.1:0-3016 GCF_008033685.1 Microbispora sp. CSR-4 | reverse complement strand
CGGCGCTCTGCTCTACGCCGCGTACCTGCTCGTCGGTGACCGGGTGCCGCTCGTGGTCTGCGCCGCGGTGGCGCTGCCGATCGCGGTGGCCGGGATCCTACTCGCGACCGCCCGACACGACGGTTTGTCGCTCGACCGCTACCTGCTCGCCGTCGTCCGCCACCTGCGCGCACCCAAACGCCTCGTCTCCGCTTCGCAGGAGGTGCCACCGCTTCCCACCTGGATCGGCGCCAGGCCCGGCCCTGCTCCCGCGCAGCTACGCCTTCCCGTCCAGGGGATGGCCGGGGACGGGCTACTCGACCTCGGCCCGGACGGCATCGCGGCCATCGCGGACGTGTCCACGGTCAGCTTCGCCCTGCGAGCCCCCGAAGAGCAGGACGCGCTGGTCGCGGTGTTCGGGCGCTGGCTCAACTCGCTTTCGGGTCCGGTCCAGATCCTCGTACGCGCCGAACGGCTCGACCTCGCCGAGACGATCACCTCCCTCGAGCACAACGCCCGCCAACTCCCACACCCGGCACTGTCGGCTGCCGCGCTCCAGCACGCCTACTTCCTCGCCGGCCTCGCCGAGCGGCACGACCTGCTGCGCCGCCAGGTCCTCCTGATCGTGCGCGAGTCCGCGACAGGAAAGGCGCGGGAGGCCGCGGCAGCCCGTGCCCTGCGGCGACTGGAAGAGGCATCCCGGCTGCTGTCCGCATGCGGGCTGACCGTACGGCTCCTGGACGAGGCGGCAGCCTCCCGCCTGCTGACCGCCTGCTTCGACCCTGCGGCGCCGCCGCTGCCCGGCGCCCAGATGGCGGCCCCGGATCAGGTCATTACGAGGGGAGAAAACTGGTGAAACTCAGTTCGCGCCGTAACTCACGACTTGGGCATGGATTCGGCCCCGACGCGGTCGAAGTCCGGCCCCGGCAACTGCAGGTCAGCGACAACCACTGCGCGACGCTCGCCGTCACCGGCTACCCGCGCGAGGTCACACCCGGCTGGCTGGAACCCCTGCTCACCTACCCCGGGCGGCTGGATGTGTCCTTCCACGTCGACCCGGTGCCGTCCCTGGTCGCCTCCGACCGGCTCCGCAAACAGCTCGCCCGCCTGGAATCCGGCCTGCGCAGCGACCAGCAGCACGGCCGGCTCATCGACCCCAGCGCAGAGGTCGCCGCCGAAGACGCCCAGGAGCTGGCCTCACGCATCGCGCGAGGACAGGCCAAGCTGTTCCGCACCTCGATCTACCTCACCGTTCACGCCACGACAGCCGAGGAATTGGAGGACGCCTGCGCCCAGGTCCGGGCCCTGGCCGGGTCGCTCCTGCTGGACGCGCGTGTGGTGACCTTCCGGCAACTCCAGGGCTGGGTGTCGGCGCTGCCTATGGCGTACGACAACCTGCAGATGCGCCGCACCTTCGACACCCCGGCGCTCGCGGCGGCCTTCCCTTTCACCTCTCCCGACCTGACCGCCGACCTTGGACCCACCACGGTTCTGTACGGCGCGAACGCGGCCAGCTCCTCTCTCGTGGCCTGGGACCGGTTCGCCCAGCCCAACCACAACTCGACAATCCTGGGCTGTTCCGGCGGCGGCAAGTCCTACCTGGCCAAGCTGGAAGCACTGCGCTCGCTCTACACCGGCGTCGAGGTCGCCGTCATCGACCCCGAAGACGAGTACGCCCGCCTGTGCGCGGCCGTCGGCGGCGCCTACCTGCAGCTCGGCGCGGCGAACGTCCGGCTCAACCCCTTCGACCTACCGCCTCCGGAACAGCGGGAGGGCGACGCGCTCACCAGACGCTCGCTGTTCCTGCACACCCTGGTCGCGGTCATGCTCGGCGAGCCACTCGACAAGGCCAGCAAGGCCGCGCTCGACCGGGCCATCATCGCCGCCTACAAGGGCGCGGGGATCACCTTCGACCGGCGGACCTGGACACGCCGCCCGCCGCTCATGCGCGACCTCGCCGACGCGTTGGCCGCCGACAACGACCCCAAGGCCAGGGAACTGGCCGCCGGACTCGCGCCGTACGTCACCGGAAGCCACCGCCGGCTCTTCGACGGCCACACCACCACGCGGCCCGACTCCCACCTGATCGTCTTCTCTCTGCGGGACCTGCCCGACGAGCTCAAGGCCGTCGGCACCCTGCTGACCCTGGACGCGGTCTGGCGGCGCGTCTCCGACCCGGGCAATCGCCGCCCTCGTCTCGTTGTGGTCGATGAGGCATGGCTGCTCATGCGCGACCCGGAGGGTGCGAAGTTCCTGCTACGGATGGCCAAAAGCGCCCGCAAGCACTGGGCCGGGCTGTCGGTGGTCACCCAGGACGCCGCCGACCTGCTCGGCTCCGACATCGGGCAGGCGATCATCGCCAACTCCGCCACCCAGATCCTGCTCCGCCAGGCACCCCAGGCGATCGACAGAGTCGCCGAGGCCTTCCGCCTGTCCGATGGCGAACGCCAGCTCCTGCTGTCGGCCGAGCGCGGTTTCGGGCTCCTGGCCGCCGACTCCGGCGCTTCCCGAGTCGCCTTCCAGGTCCTGGCCAGCGAGCAGGAACACCGCCTGGCCACGTCATCACCCTCCGAGCTGGCCGCCTATGGACACCTCATGGCAGACGAGGAGGACGAGTTCTGATGCTGCAGAACCTTCCCTATGACCCCGATGCCTTCATCGAGATGCTCCTGACCTGGGTGAGCACCCATGTCTCGTGGCTCACCTTCGGGGTTTCGGCCGCTGCGATCGTGCTTGAACTGCTCAGCGCCCTGGTCGTACGGCTGCGCCACCGCGCCGCGACGAAGGGGGCGCGATGCGTGGAGATCCTCGCGCCCCCGGTGGCGGACATGGCGGGGTCGGAGGCGCTGTGGACCAACCTGATGGGGCTGCTGCGCCCGGCCTGGAAGCGTGCCCTGTTCGGTCAGCCGCACCTGGCCTTCGAGTACGTCTTCGGCGCCGGCGGCGTACGGATCCGGCTGTGGGTTCCGGGCACCGTCCCGCAGCACCTGGTGGAGCACGCGATCGAGTCGGCCTGGCCGTCGGCGCGCACGGCGGT
>NZ_VJVX01000137.1:0-3171 GCF_008033685.1 Microbispora sp. CSR-4 | reverse complement strand
GCGATGTAGCCCGAGCAAGACCGGCCACCTGGTCAAAGCCATCGCGGTCCTTCAGAACCATCGGGTAGCACACGCCTCCCGAGGATGAAATTGGCTCAATGTATCTGGTTATGGTGCCACATCAGTGGCATGAGAGAAAAGACGTGTTCGCCACATTCCTCATCATGGGACTGCTCTCAGTCAGGTAGCCGAGAGCGCAGGCGTAACAAGTCAGCCGTCGCTTCTGTGAGCTGTCCGAACTCTCAAAGCGGCTTCGATCGTCCGCACGGCCAACAGGATGCAGGGCGTTGACATGGTGATGGAGCGCGAGACTAAATGCTCAGGACCGTAACGTGAGTGAATCTCCGCCAAGCGCTCGGTGACGTCGAGATGCCGGCCATCTGGGCCGGTGGTCATGTCGCAGTACGTCAGCGCCTCGGCCAGCTCCGGCCGCTCCTGGGCGAACTCAGCGTTGAGCACGTCGAGCAGGCCGCGTTCAGCGGCCTCGTTGACCGCGCAGGAGTGATGGGCGACCAGGCGGCACAGCCGCTCGTCGGCGCCCGCCACATCGCGCAGGTAGCGGGCGCCGTCGAGGGGGTGAAACCCAGTGTCGACCAGCTCAGGGGAGTAGCCGATGTCATGGAGATAGGCAGCGGCGGTCAGCGCGTCGGCCTCGTCGCCGAGGATCGGGGCCAGCGACACGGCGCGCGCCGCCACCCCTTTCGTGTGCGCCCAGCGGCGGGGCAGCGGCTTGGCAAGGAGTCGTTCGGCCAGGTCCCGCGCCCACGCAGCTTGTCCCACGAGACAGACGATAGGCGCACCCGCCCCCGCAAGACCTAGGGCACCAACCCAGACGTCCTAGGACGTCCTACTCATCGGAGCGGACGAACCGGCCCTTGCCCTGCCGGGACACGATCAGCCCTTCGCGCTCCAGCTCCGCGAATGCCTGCCTTACGGTGTTGCGCGACGCCTCGTACAGCCAGCGAAGTTCCGCTTCGCTGGGCAGCAGGTCTCCGGGGCCGAGGTCGCCCCGCTCGATCCGCCGCCGCAACTCGCGGGCGATGAGCTGATACCGGTAGGAGGCATCGACCGGAGCGTCAGCGCCTTGCACAAGCCGCCCCTTCGACGGGACAGTCACGATCAACCCCTCCGCCTCCAAGGCCCGCAACGCGCGTCGTACCGTATTGCGGGCAACACGGAACTCCGCCGTCAGAGCGGTCTCCGAGGGCAGCGCCCTCCCCACCGGATAGACACCCGTCGTGATCCGCTCGCGTAGGCGCTCAGCCAGCTTGCCGGAGACTCGCTGTCCGGTCAGCCATGCCTTGCGCCGTTCAGGAGCGGTGCGCATCGAGAATTTTCGTCAGGTCGATACCGAGTTCGCCCTGTTCGCCCTCGCGCCAGCCCTCGCGCGCCGCCTTCTCGATTCGGTCGGCCGCTGGCAGCAGGCGCAGGCACGAGACCCGCTCGTCGTGCTGGTCACCCCAATAGAACCACAAGAACGCCAGGTGGACGTAGACACGGCGGGGCCGAAGCCGGCTATCGGTCACGTCCAGGGCAGGCCGGTTCTTTTCATCCACGATCAGGACCGCCGTGATCCCGCGCTGTTCCAGCTCATCCCGCAGCTCCCTCAAGAGCTGTTCCTGATACTCGCGCTGCCGCTTCTGGACTGGCCGCAGTTGCTCCATGCCTGACCCGCTCCTTTCGGCTTGGGGTGGGCGCGTTCATCGCGCCCACGCCGAACGAGCTTCCGCCGAGGCGGGGGAACCTCTACACCGCGACTAAGGGACGTCTAGGGACGTCTCGTGTTAACGTCGCAGGCAGAGCCGCCGCCCCAGGAGGTACCCCCCGTGAGCGACACCCTGCGCCATGCCCTTGCCCGGGCCAGACTCGGAACCGTCGACGTCGCCGCCGCCCTCGAAGTGGACCCCAAGACGGTCGACCGCTGGCTCAAGGGCCGCATTCCCTATCCCCGCCACCGCTGGGCCCTGGCCGACATGCTGCAACTCGACGAGAGTGACCTGTGGCCTGACGTCGCCCAACCGCGGCGAACCATTTCCCACGAAGTGAAAGCCGTCTATCCCCACCGCTGGGCCGTACCGCAGAACATCTGGCGGCGGCTCTTCCAGGGCGCAAGTCGCGAGATCGACATCCTGACCTACAGCAGTCTGTTCCTCGCCGAGGACACCGGCATGATCCGACTGCTCGCCAGCAGAGCCGAGGTAGGCGTGAAGATCCGCATCCTTCTCGGCGACCCCGACAGCCCTGAGGTAACCGCCCGAGGAGCCGAAGAAGGCATCGGAGCCGACGTCATGGCCGCCCGAGTACGCAACGCCCTCATGCTGTACCGGCCGCTCCAGGACGTCGACGGCGTAGAGATTCGTCTTCACCGCACGACGCTCTACAACTCCATCTACCGGGCCGACACCGAGTTACTCGTGAACGTCCACGCCTACGGCACACCGGCAGCCCAAGCCCCCGTGCTGTACCTCACGGCCACCAGGGACGAAAACAGCACAGCCGTCTACCTCACCAGCCTCGAACGCGTCTGGGCCACAGCCGAACCGCTCTGCTGACAGCCCGTCTCGCGACCGAAAGCAAATTTTCTTCTCGCTATCAAGGGCGAGCCGCCTACGGCGGCCCGCCTCGCGCGCCGGTCGGCCAGCCGGCCGGGCTGCGGCTCTCTGGCCGGTCCCGGCCGGCGCCGCCCGCGCGCTCCCAGCCGCGCAAGGCGAACGCTAAACGATCGGAGATCACCGCGGCCAGGACGACGACCAAGGCGACATAGTCCAACTCCCCGAAGCAGGTCGGAGGGAAGAGCCGCAAGGGGCTCCGCCCCCTGCACCCCCGGCCCTCCTCGGAGATGAGCTGGGGCCGTACGGGTGGGAGGTGGTCCTCTCCTCGCCGGTCACCCAAGGGATGCCAGACCGGCCGCCCAAGGTCAAGCCGTCGAGTGCGAGCAGGACAACCAGCGAGAGCGGAAGGTCACCGGGAGCATGTACACGCAAGCGACGGCTTGACCCCAGGCGTCCGGCCCGGCATGGCTTCGCCTGCCCGACGAGGAGATGAACGCCCACAACCCGAGCCAGCCCCGGTGGTGACAAGCTGTCAGACACAAAGGCCACAGCCCAGAGAATGAGCACGGACCATCGCACTATGTCCACACCGGAGAGATAACCACCAATAGCTCGCCTT
>NZ_VJVX01000136.1:0-3280 GCF_008033685.1 Microbispora sp. CSR-4 | reverse complement strand
GAAGGCCGCCTACACCGCGGTCCTCAACGCCCTCAACAACGCCGCACCCAACACCTCGCCCAGCCCCACCCCGCCCGTCAGCCCGAGCCCGAGCCCGACCCCGCCGGTCAGCCCGAGCCCGCCCCCGCCGGTCAGCCCGAGCCCGAGTCCGAGTCCGAGCCCGCAGCCGGGCAACGGGTGCAGCGCGACGATACGTACGGTCAACAGCTGGCCCGGTGGCTTCCAGTCCGAGGTCACGGTCCGCGCCGGCAACGCGGCGATCAGCGGCTGGACGGTGAACTGGAGCTGGTCCGGCTCCCCGTCCATCACCCAGCTGTGGGGCGGCCTCACGTCCGGCTCCGGCTCCTCGGTCTCCGTCCGCAACGAGTCGTGGAACGGCGCCGTGCCCGCCAACGGCAGCACCACCTTCGGGTTCACCGCCAACGGCAGCCCGGAGACACCGACGCTGACGTGCAGCGCCTCCTGACCGGTGACACCATGACGCGCTCCTGACCAGGAGGAGCGCCTGGGGCACCCCCGCCACCAGCGGGGGTGCCCCTCCGCATGCCGGGCGGGACGTCAGTGCGCGAAGCCGCCGGGCCTGCCGTTCCTGTCGGCGATCAGGCCGGCGAGCGTGGCCACCGCGATCTCCGCGGGCGTACGCGAGCCGATGTTGAGCCCTATCGGGCGGTGCACGCGGGCGATCTCCTCGGGCGGGACGCCCAGCTCGGTCAGCGCCCGCACGTGCGGACCCTCGTGACGGGGGCTGCCCATGATGCCGATCCAGCGCGCGGGGCCGCGGAGGACGTCACGCAGTATCGGCCCGATCTCCGCGCGGTGATGGTCGGTGACGACCACGTCGGCCGTGCCGTCCAGATGGCCGCCTGCCTCTCTCACCACCTCGACCGAGTCCGCCGGAAGGCCGCCGAGCCCGCGATCCGGGTCGGGCTCCAGCAGGATCGGCCGGAAGCCCAGCTCCACGCCGAACCGCAGCAGGTGATCGGCCACCGGAGACGCGAACACCGCGACCAGCGTCCGCCGCTCCGTCTCCTCCGGCGGCGCGTCGCCGTGGGCCGCCGCGCATGCGGGGTCCTCGTCATGGCTGTGACTCATGCCCGCAGTTTCTCAGCCCGCGGGCGTTTTCGGTCCCCCGGACGGGGGTGGCGCTCCCGCGAAGAACTATTGCGTTTCGTCCATAAATGGTCAAGACTGAGCGCTATCGATCAGATTCGGTCGCGTACCATCGTGCAACGCGACCGAACCTGAGCGATTTCGCCTGCCGTCACCCTCCTGAGATTGCCGAGAACGCCCGAGGTGACCATGAGACACGCCGTCGCGATGCTCGCGACGCTCGCGGCGCTGGCCGCGCCGACCGCCCTGATCCCCGCCCCGGCCGAGGCCGCCCACGCCCCCGCGCCGCCCGCGGCGTACCCGGAGGTCGGCAGGGGCACCGCCTTCCTGGACCACGACGCGCTCGTGTCGGGGTACGCCGAGCCGGAGTGGTACAAGGCCAACATCCCGTTCCTGGAGGTGCCCGACCGGGAGATCCAGGACGTCTACTACTACCGCTGGAGCACCTACAAGCGGCACATCCGCTACACCGACTCCGCGACCGGCGACGTGATCACCGAGTTCCACAACCCGCCCGGATACTCCGCCCCGCTCGGCGGCATCGTCGCCGCCGCCGGTCACCACGTGTACGAGGGGCGCTGGCTGCGCGACACCCGCCCGATCGACGACTACCTCACCTACTGGCTGCAGGGACCGGGCGCCGGCCCCAAGCCGAAGGAGGAGTACCTCAACAAGGACACCGACGACTGGGCGCACCAGTACGCCTGGTGGGCGGCCGACGCCGCCTACCAGCGCTATCTGGTCACCGGCGACGCGTCCTTCGTCAAGGGGCTGCTGCCCGACCTGGTGCGGCAGTACGACAAGTGGGGCGGCCAGTACGACAAGAAGCTGGGCCTCTACTGGTCGGTGCCGGTGTGGGACGCGATGGAGTTCACCGCCTCGTCCTACGAGACCGACCCGGCCGATCCCTACCACGGCGGCGCGGGCTACCGGCCGACGCTGAACGCCTACCAGTACGGCGACGCCAAGGCGATCGCCGCCATCGCCACCTTGAGCGGCGACAAGGCGCTGGCCAAGACGTTCGAACAGCGGGCGGCGTCGCTGCAGGACGCGCTGCACCGCTATCTGTGGGACCCGAAGCGGTCATTCTTCTACCACAAGGCCCGCGCCGACCTGGACCCCCAGGAGCGGCTGGTGTCCACCCGCGAGGAGATCGGTTTCGTCCCGTGGGCGTTCGACATGGCCAGGCCCGGCACGGAGAAGGCGTGGGCGCAGCTGCTCGACCCGCAGGGGTTCGCCGCGCCGTACGGGCCGACCACCGCCGAACGGCGCAGCCCGCTGTTCATGCGCGACGCGCTGAACGGCTGCTGCCGCTGGGACGGGCCGAGCTGGCCCTACTCCACCTCGACCACGCTCACCGCGATGGCCAACCTGCTCGACGACTACGACCAGCACGTGGTCACCGCCGCCGACTACTACACGGTGCTGCGCGGCTACGCGCTCACCCAGTTCAAGGACGGGCACCCGTACGTCGCCGAGGCGCACCACCCCGACGAGCCGCGCTGGATCTACGACGCCGCGGGCCACAGTGAGCACTACAACCACTCGACCTTCGACGACCTGGTGATCAGCGGCCTGATCGGGCTGCGCCCGCAGCCGGGCGGCACGGTCGTGCTGAAGCCGCTCGCGCCGGCCGGGTGGGACTACTTCGCGCTGGAGAACGTGCCCTACCACGGCCACAACGTGACCGTGCTGTGGGACCGCGACGGCAGCAGGTATGGCCAGGGCGCGGGCATGCGCGTCTACGTGGACGGCAGGCAGGCCGCCAAGCGGGCCACGGTCGGCGAGCTGACCGCCCGGGTGCCGGCCGCCGTGACGCCCGACCGCTCCTCGCGGCCGTCCGACGACGCCGCCAACCCGTACGGCACCGGCTATCCCAAGCCGTTCGCGTCGTACACCAACGGCATCGACAACGTTTGGGACGCCGTGGACGGGCGGATCTACTACGACGACGTCCCGCACAACCGGTGGACCAACTACCGCTCGCCGAACGCCGAAGACCACCTCGGCGTGGACTTCGGCGTGCCGACCCGGGTGAGCGACGTGCGGTTCTACGCCTACGACGACGGAGGCTGCCTAATGCTTTTGTCAAGCCACCGCAGCCCGGACATGGCTAGGGTCGTACGGCCTCCTGTGCCGCAGAATCGCGTGCAGGACGTTGACACGGCGG
>NZ_VJVX01000135.1:0-3443 GCF_008033685.1 Microbispora sp. CSR-4 | reverse complement strand
CGGATGCTCCGGCGCGGGTTCCTGCTCTCGGTGCCCGAAATCGCCGCCCTGGCGCACCTTCCCTTGGACGCCGCCGTACCGGGTCTGAGCCGTGCCGGGGCCAGGTCGGTGCCGCCCGCGCCGCAGGTCTCCGCGAGGGGCAAGGTGCTCGGCTTCTGCGACGCCGGGCACGTGCGGCCGGTCGCGCTGCGCGTCGCCGACTCCTTTCACCACGTGCACGTCCTCGGCCCGAACGGCACCGGCAAAAGCACGCTGCTGGCCCAGATGATCCTCTCCGACATCGAGGCCGGCCACGGCGTCGCCGTCGTCGACGCCAAGGGTGACCTGGTCACCGACCTGCTCGGCCTCATTCCCGAAGAAGCGGGCGAGCGCATCGCTTTGATCGACCCGGACGACCGCCATCCCCGGCCGGCACTCAACGTGCTGAGCGGCCCGGACCGGGAAACCCTCGCGGACAACCTCGTCGGTATCTTCCACAAGATCTACGCCGACTCCTGGGGCCCGCGCAGCGACGACATCCTGCGCGGCTGCGCCCTCACCCTGTCCCGCAACGGCGGAACCCTCGCCGACATCCCGGCCCTGCTCACCGATCCCCTCTACCGAAAAGACCTCACCGAACGGCTCGACGACCCCTTCCTGCTCGGGTTCTGGAACTGGTACGAGCACCTGTCCGAGCAGGCCCAGGCACACGTCACCGCGCCCATCATGAACAAGCTGCGGGCGTTCCTGCTCCGCCCGTTCGTCCGCGACATCCTCGGCTCAGCACAGTCCACCTTCGACGTCGGCGACGTGCTGGACGGCAAGATCCTGCTCGCCCGCCTCCCCAAGGGCGTCCTCGGCGACGACACCGCCCGGCTGCTCGGCTCCCTTCTGCTGGCCCAGGTCTGGCAGGCCGCCTCTCACCGCGCCCGGCTCGGCCGCAGCCGCTCGCCCTCCGCCTTGTACGTGGACGAGACGCAGAACTTCCTGAACCTCCCGCACGCGCTGGCGGACATGCTCGCCGAAGCCCGCGCCTACCGGCTGTCGATGGTCCTCGCCCACCAGCACCTGGCCCAACTCCCCCGCGACCTGTGCCAGGCCATCAGCTCGGACGCCCGCAACAAGATCTACTTCTCGCTCTCACCCGAGGACGCCCGCGAAGTCGAGCACCACTTCAGCCCCTACCTGACCCGGCACGACCTGGCCAACCTCGGCGCCTTCCAGGCCGCCGCCCGGCTCGTGGTGCGCTCCGCGGAAACCCCGCCCTTCACCCTGCGCACCCGGCCCCTGCCCGAACCCGACCCCGACCTCGCCGCACGCATACGGCTCGCCGCTGCCCGCGCCCACGGACGGCACCCCGCGGCCGGCGACCCCCTTCCAGAAGGAGACCCCCGCACCCAACCACAAGGAGACGAATGAACCAGCACTACACGCCTCGCGTCCTCAACTCGCTCGTCATACGGCTCACGAGCCACGACCGGCGCCTGCTCCGCATGGTCTGGACCCACGAGGTCCTGACCACCCACCAGCTCCTCCAGGCGGCGTTCGACAACGACCACACCGGCCGCCACCGCCTGGTCAAGCTGAACCGTCTCGGCGCGCTCGACCGCTTCCGCCCGCGGCCCCCTCTCGGCTCCGCACCCTGGCACTACGTCCTGGGCGAGGCCGGCGCCGCCGTACTGGCCCTGGAAGACGGCGTCACCCTGTCGGAGTTCGGATACCGGCGCGGCCAGGCCCTGTCCATCGCGTACGGCCAGCGGCTCGCGCACACCATCGGCGTGAACGGCGTCTTCGCCGCCCTGTCCGGCCACGCCCGCCGCGCCGGCGACTGCCGCCTGGACACCTGGTGGACCGAGACCCAGTGCAAAGCCATGTGGGGCAAGCACGTACGGCCCGACGCCTACGGCCGATGGACCGACAACGGCCTCACCCTGGACTTCTTCCTCGAATACGACACCGGCACCGAAACCCTCGATCGCGTCGCCGCGAAGCTCAGCGGGTACGCCTCGCTGGCCGCCGCCAGCGGGATCGACACCCCGGTGCTGTTCCTGACCAGTGGCGCGCGGCGTGAAGCCAACCTGCATGACCGGCTGCGACTCCGAGGCGCTCTCGTGTCGGTACCCGTCGCGACCGCCACCGAGGGCCAGGAACCGCACGACGCCGTCTGGCTTCCGGGCAATCGTACGGACGGGCGGCTGCGCCTCGCCGAACTCGCGCGCCACTTCGGCCAGCAGAGGCGCGCCCTTGATCGCAGAGCTCGGGGTCGGCAAACTCATCGCGGCCGGCGGTTGCCTGGTATGCGGCGTCGTCGTCATCGCCGCCATCGGCGGCGGAGCCAAGTACGCCTTCACCGCCGGCGACACGGCCAAGCTCCGAGCCGCGATCTGCGCCTATGCCGCCCCACCTGGCGCGATACGGCGGGTGCCCGCTTCCCGCTTCGGGCTCTCCTCCCAGCAGATCGCGAACGCCCGACAGATCGTGAACGTCGCTGCCAAGCTGGGGCTTCCCAAGCGAGCAGCCGAGATCGCCCTAAGCACCGCGATTCAGGAAAGCAGCCTTACCAATTTAAGGACCGGCAACGGCTCGTACGGGCTGTTCCAGCAGCAGCCATCCCAAGGCTGGGGGACCAAGCAGCAGGTCACCGACCCCTCCCACGCGGCTCGCTTCTTCTACACGCGCCTGGTCGAGATCCCCGGCTGGGAGCACATGCCGCTCACCCAGGCGGCAGCGCTCGTCCAGCGCCCTCGCGAGGACCTACGCGACGCCTACGCCAAACACGAACCGCTCGCCAAAGCGCTGGTCGCCCTGCTGTGGAAGGGCAGATCGTCCGGGCGAGCGGCCGTGGACACGGTCACGAGCGACGACATGCGGGTCCGTATTCAAACCGCAGCCGGGCTCGGCGTTCCACGTGACGAGCTCGTGGCCAGCATCGCGGCGGACCTGGCCAGCCAGAAGTCAGGCGAGCAACTCGACCCTGACGAGATCAGGAAGCGCGCCGACGACATCTTGACCACGGTCGCGGGCCAGCTCTGCGAGGAACTGAAACTCCGGGCGAACAACCCTGCCGACGAGACGACCTCTGACGGAAACGCGCTGATCGAGGGCCCCGCTGGGCGTGGTGCGATCGCGGTCAGAGCCGCGCTAGCCATGATCGGCGTGCCCTACTCCTGGGGTGGCGGCGGACCCGGCGGGCCGAGCTTCGGCACCGGCCGGGGCGCCAGGACCAAAGGCTTCGACTGCAGCGGCCTCACCGAGTACGCATGGAGCAAGGCAGGAGTCAGCATCGGGTCCTCCACCGGCCCCCAGTGGCACTCGGGCAAGCACGTCGACCGCTCTCAGCTCCAGCCGGGCGACCTGGTCTTCTTCGCCTACAACCCCCGCGATCCCAGCACGATTCACCACGTGGGCCTCTACATAGGCGAGGGGAAGATGGTCCATGCCCCACATACCGGCAGCCATGTGCA
>NZ_VJVX01000134.1:0-3687 GCF_008033685.1 Microbispora sp. CSR-4 | reverse complement strand
CGGCGCTCTGCTCTACGCCGCGTACCTGCTCGTCGGT
Organism: Microbispora sp. CSR-4; assembly: GCF_008033685.1. Classification (NCBI taxonomy): domain Bacteria; kingdom Bacillati; phylum Actinomycetota; class Actinomycetes; order Streptosporangiales; family Streptosporangiaceae; genus Microbispora; species Microbispora sp. CSR-4. The sequence goes on along the minus strand of NZ_VJVX01000134.1, from coordinate 3,650 downwards.
GACCGGGTGCCGCTCGTGGTCTGCGCCGCGGTGGCGCTGCCGATCGCGGTGGCCGGGATCCTGCTCGCGACCGCCCGACACGACGGTTTGTCGCTCGACCGCTACCTGCTCGCCGTCGTCCGCCACCTGCGCGCACCCAAACGCCTCGTCTCCGCTTCCCAGGAGGTGCCACCACCTCCCACGTGGATCGGCGCCAGGCCCGGCCCCGCTCCCGCGCAGCTACGCCTTCCCGTTCAGGGGATGGCAGAGGACGGGCTACTCGACCTCGGCCCGGACGGCGTCGCGGCCATCGCGGAGGTGTCCACGCTCAGCTTCGCCCTGCGTACCCCCGAGGAGCAGGACGCGCTGGTCACGGTGTTCGGGCGCTGGCTCAACTCGCTGTCGGGCCCGGTCCAGATCCTCGTACGCGCCGAACGGGTCGACCTCGCCGAAACGATCGCCACTCTTGAGCACAACGCCCGCCACCTGCCGCACCCGGCGCTGTCGGCCGCCGCGCTCCAGCACGCCGGCTTCCTCGCCGACATCGCCGGCCGTCATGACCTGCTGCGCCGCCAGGTCCTCCTGGTTGTACGTGAGCCCGCGGCAGGTAAGGCGCGGGAGGCCTCGGCGGCCCGTGCCCTGCGGCGGCTGGACGAAGCCGCTCGTCTGCTGTCGGCCTGCGGCCTGACCGTCCGCCTGCTCGACACCCCCGCCACGAGCGCACTGCTGGCCGCCTGCTTCGACCCGGCGGCACCGCCGCTACCCACCGTCCAGATGGCGGCTCCGGACCAGGTCATCACGAGAGGAGAACGCTGGTGAAGCTCGCCTTCCGCCGCACGACACAGCGCGCGCATGGGTTCGGCCCCGACGCGGTCGAAGTCCGGCCCCGGCACCTGCAGGTCGGCGACGACCACTGCGCGACGCTCGCCGTCACCGGCTACCCGCGCGAGGTCACACCCGGCTGGCTGGAACCCCTGCTCACCTACCCCGGGCGGCTGGACGTGTCCTTCCACGTCGACCCGGTGCCGTCCCTGGTCGCCTCCGACCGGCTCCGCAAACAGCTCGCCCGCCTGGAATCCGGCCTGCGCAGCGACCACCAGCACGGTCGGCTCATCGACCCCAGCGCGGAGGTCGCCGCCGAAGACGCCCAGGAGCTGGCCTCCCGGCTCGCGCGCGGCCAGGCCAAGCTGTTCCGCACCTCGATCTACCTCACGGTCCACGCCACCACTGCCGAGGAGTTGGAGAACGCCTGCGCCCAGGTCCGGGCCCTGGCCGCCTCCCTCCTGCTGGACGCGCGCGTGGTGACCTTCCGGCAGCTTCAGGGCTGGGTGTCGGCGCTGCCTATGGCGTACGACAACCTGCAGATGCGGCGCACCTTCGACACCCCGGCGCTCGCGGCGGCCTTCCCCTTCACCAGTCCCGACCTGACCGCCGACCTCGGCCCGACCACAGTCCTGTACGGCGCGAACGCGGCCAGCTCCTCCCTGGTGGCCTGGGACCGCTTCGCCCAGCCCAACCACAACTCGACCATCCTGGGCTGTTCGGGCGGCGGCAAGTCCTACCTGGCCAAGCTGGAAGCACTGCGCTCGCTCTACACCGGGGTTGAGGTCGCCGTCATCGACCCCGAAGACGAATACGCCCGTCTGTGCGCCGCAGTGGGCGGCGCCTACCTCCACCTCGGCGCGCCGCACGTCCGCCTCAACCCCTTCGACCTTCCAAGCCCCACCGGGCGAAGCACCACCGATCGCGAGGGCGATCCACTCACCCGCCGATCGTTGTTCCTGCACGCGCTGATCGCGGTCATGCTCGGCGGCCCGCTGGGCAGGACCGGCAAGGCTGCCCTTGATCGGGCCATCATCGCCGCCTACAAGCAGGCCGGGATCACCTTCGACCCGCGCACATGGAAACGCCGACCGCCACTGATGAGTGATCTGGTAAGCACGCTTACCGATGACGGGGATCCCGCAGCGGCGGAGATCGCCGCCGGGCTCGCGCCGTACGTCACCGGAAGCCACCGCCGACTCTTCGACGGCCACACCACCACCCGGCCCGACTCGCATCTGATCGTCTTCTCTCTGCGGGACCTGCCCGAAGAGCTCAAGGCCATCGGCACGCTGCTGACCCTGGACGCGGTTTGGCGGCGCGTCTCCGACCCGGTCAATCGCCGCCCTCGTCTCGTTGTGGTCGACGAGGCATGGCTGCTCATGCGCGACCCGGAGGGTGCGAAGTTCCTGCTGCGGATGGCCAAGAGTGCTCGCAAGCACTGGGCCGGGCTGTCGGTGGTAACCCAGGATGCCGCCGACCTGCTCGGCTCCGACATCGGTCAGGCGATCATCGCCAACTCCGCCACCCAGATCCTGCTCCGCCAGGCACCCCAGGCGATCGGCCGAGTCGCCGACGCCTTCCGCCTGTCCGACGGAGAACGGCAGCTCCTGCTGTCAGCCGACCGCGGTTTCGGCCTGCTGGCCGCCGACGCTGGTGCCTCTCGGGTCGCCTTCCAGGTCCTGGCCAGCGAGCAGGAACACCGCCTCGTGACTTCCTCCCCTCAAGAACTCGCCGAATACGCGGAGGTCGATCTGTGAACACCTCAATCAATCAACGGCTGGCTCGGCCGGAGGTGCTCACGCCACCGGTGGCCGCCGTACTCGAGTGCGAGAGCCTCGTCCAGCCAGCAGCGCCGTACGGCGTCCAAGGTAGGCAGGACCTCGGCGAAGTCGCGCTCATCCTTGGGACGCGGATTCTTGGCCTTGAACAGCAGCTGCACCTCCGGCGCGATCCTCATGACCCCGTCCTCGCGGATCGTCAGCGTCGACAGCGGACGGCGAATCCGTGCGTCACGCCGGTACACCCACGTCTCGCCCTCGGCCTCATCAAGCATCACCTGGAACCGCCACGGCCCGCCCGGGTGCTCACGCACCCAGATGTCATGCACATGGGCCGGCAGCACCTCACCGACCGGCCACGGCCGCAGCGTCCCTGGAGGGTCGGCCGCGTGCACGTCCCAGCCGGCCAGCAGCTCGCGTACGGCGAGTTGGTCGCGGCGCAGCACGGAGATGTCCACACCCCCGTGCTCACGGAAGGAACGGCCGACGGCCAGTTCGATTGCGTACCCGCCGCTCACCCACCACGGAGCGGCCAGGTCCCGGAACAACGCGACCACCTCGGCCAGCGGCATCGGCTCCCATGGGCCCCACGGCGTCTCGATCCTCGGCACCGACCCATCATCACCCGGCACGGCAGGACAGGTGAGGCCCGATGATTCAGGACCTTCTTTACAATCCGGATGTCTTCGTCGAGTGGTTCCTGGCCTGGGTGAACGCCCACGTCTGGTGGCTCACCTTCGGGGTTTCGGCCGCTGCGCTCGTCCTCGAACTGGTCAGCGCCCTGGTCGTACGGCTGCGCCACCGCGCCGCGACGAAGGGGGCGCGGTGCGTGGAGATCCTCGCGCCTCCAGTGGCGGACATGGCGGGGTCGGAGGCGCTGTGGACGAACCTGATGGGGCTGCTGCGCCCGGCCTGGAAGCGCGCCCTGTTCGGTCAGCCGCACCTGGCCTTCGAGTACGTCTTCGGCGTCGGCGGCGTACGGATCCGGCTGTGGGTTCCGGGCACCGTCCCGCAGCACCTGGTGGAGCACGCGATCGAGTCGGCCTGGCCGTCGGCGCGCACGGCGGT
>NZ_VJVX01000133.1:8000-11891 GCF_008033685.1 Microbispora sp. CSR-4 | reverse complement strand
GGCGGTGAAGTCGCGTTTGACCAGGTCGGCGGGCCGGTCAATGAGAGCATCGGGGATCGTGGTCGTGGGTCGCTTGTGGTCCCCGCGAACCGCCCCGGCCAGCCCCAGGCGCTTCATCAGCCGGGCCACGGTACAGCGGGCCACGCGGGTGCCGCGCCGGTTGAGCTCCTTCCACATCTTGCGCACGCCATACACCTCGAAGTTCTCGTTCCACACCGTGGTGATCTCGGCCATGAGCTGGGCGTCCCGCACCTGCCGGGCTGAGGGCGGACGGGACTTGGCCGCGTAGTACGTCGACGTCGCCACCTGCAACACTTGGCAGATCGGCTCGACGCCGAAAGCGCCGCGGTGAGCGTCGATGAAGGCGACTACCTGGGCGGCCGTGGGTCGAGTTCGGCCGCGAAAAAAGCGGCCGCGGCCTTGAGGATCTCGTTGGCGCGGCGCAGCTCGCGCACCTCGCGCTCCAACTCGGCGATCCGCTGCGCGTCGGCGGTCGAGGTGCCCGGCCGCTGCCCCTCGTCGATCTCGGCCTGGCGCACCCACCCGCGCAATGCCTCGCGGTGAACGCCGAGCTGGTCGGCCACCCGGGCGATCGCGCCGGGGGCGCCGCCGGTCTGCCGGCGGACCTCAAAGACCATGCGCACCGCGCGCTCGCGAAGCTCTTGGGGGTATTTCCTCGGGGCTGGCATCGTGACGTGATTCTCCCTTCCGCCAGCAGATGATGCTGGCTTCAGGGCCTCCACGAAAGTCGGAGTGGTTCACATACGCCTCGAGAATCTCCATGATCTCCCTGCTGCTCTTCACCCGCTCGACTGTCGCCGACCGGGACAAGTACGGAAGGAGCGGGGAGATATCTGGCCGTCCACGGGGAACCCCGCGGCCATCAGCGGGGCGGTATCTGGCCGCCTACGGGGAGCTTTCCATGGCCGCCGTCAAGCGATTCCCGTGGTAGGCCCAGGAGAGGCGACGGGATGCACCAGCGTCCCCCGGCACCACCATCGGGCAAGATCGTCCCGGCGGCCCCTCCCTCATCCCGGAGCCTGCCTCGCCGGCGAGGCGCGGGGGTTCGGTGGCAGCACCCCCGGAGCTCGTGGGACCAGCAAGGCGCCAATGACAGCGTTCTTACCGGCACCCCATCAAGGCGGCTCGCCCTGGGGGCGGGCCGCTTGCCGGCCAAGAGACCCGGCGCGCGCTCGTAGGAGCTCGCTGGTCGGGGCAGGCTATAGGCCTGCGACGGACTTGAGAGCAGGCATGTCCACGATGATTAGTCGCTGATAGGCGGTTCTGATGATTCCGGCGTTCCGGAGCTCGGCAAGCGCCTTATGCACAGTCACTTCGGCTGCGCCCACCATCGCCGCTAGCTCCGTCTGAGCCAGGGGGGCGATACGTGTGCCCTCTGACGTCGTCTCCCCAAACGATCCTGCGAGTTCGACGAGTACACGTGCGATCTGCACCCGGATCGGGTAGCTGGCTTCGATCCGTCGACGGGTAGCCCATCGCAACTTGTCAACGACCGTGCTTGTGACGGCAAGTGCGGCATCAGGAAACGTGGACAGGAACTCGAGGAAGACCTCCCGAGAGATGTGCCGCACCAACAACGGCTCGGCGGCCACGATCGTAGCCAGCTGCTCTACGTCGTCCAGGCAAGAGAGTTCCCCCACCAAATCGCCGCTTACGCGTATCTCCAGCAAGGCCGTGTGGCCTTCCTCCGTGTGGGCAACGACTTTGGCCTTCCCATCGATAAGCAGGAAGACGCCCCTATCTACCTGCTCACCCTCCCAGAGGATGGTTTCCCCTGCGGAGAACTGCTGAGGGCGCCCTAGCTGGAGGAACCGTTCTCTCGTGTTGTCCTTGAGACGCCCGAGCAGGCTGCCGGGCGGCCATGTACCCAGCGCACGCGATGTTGAGTTCCGCCGCCCCGTTCTGCCTGCAGACGCCTCAAGCACGCCAGACACCGTCGATCGCGCATCTGGCTGCTCACTGCTGGCGCTCGCAGAACAGGACGGGACGTGCGGATGTGTCATGGGCGGCTACTCATCCCCTGAAGAGGGCGTACAGCACCGCAGGGAAGGCGACAATCAGGGTGGTGATCGCGGCGAGCACACCGGCGATCCACCTGTGCGATGTCCGCAACGTGTGTACGACGTAGCCGACGAGCACGAAAAGGGCCAGGGTCACAAGGACCCCAGCCACGTTCGCAGGGGGGATTGACTCCACGGGAGCGTCTCCTTCGCAGGTCTCATGGCTGGGACGTGGACATCTCGCAGTAGCTCAGCGAAGGAGCGAAAAGCCCTCCTGAAGGGTGGGCTTCTGTGGAAGCTTCGCTCCGCGTTTGCCAACAGCGAGTTGATCGGACGGTAACTCGCATCAGTCCGAAAGAAAAGGGGGGGCGAAGCCCAAGGCATGACGAAGAGACGGTCCCCTCGGGCTTCCACCTCCGAAAGGAGCCGTCTTTCGTCTAGCGCCACGTCCCAGCCATGAGACTTAGTAGACGCTGAGCTGGAACAGTAGGCGATCCACGGCTATCCGACACCGTCAAAATATGGGTTTGCCGCAGTAGACGGCATGCGTCGCCTGGGCCGTCTCGACCACGGGGTTCGTGGAGCGGAGGGGGCTCGCCGTCAGGCGACCGCGAAGCGGCTCGGCCTCCGCAGCGGAGCGATTCCCGTGGTAGGCCCAGGAGAGGCGACGGGATGCACCAGCGTCCCCCGGCACCACCATCGGGCAAGATCGTCCGGCGGCCCCTCCCTCATCCCGGAGCCTGCCTCGCCGGCGAGGCGCGGGGGTTCGGTGGCAGCACCCCCGGAGCTCGTGGGACGGCGAGGAATGTCGGAACGGAGATCAGCGCTTGTACGCTCCGTGAGCGTCCGAGTGCGGGATTCTGTCGGTGCCTGCGGTTACGGTGACGGCTCGTGGATAACCTCGCCAAGCTCGTCGGGACAGTCAGGGAGTTTGCGGGCACAGCGGCGATGACGCTGGTACCGGCCGTTCCCGAGGCCGATCTCGGCTCGGAGATCTGCCTCGGCCCGGAGACACTAGATCTGCCGGCCTTCCTGGAGATCGCCGGAAAACACGGGGGTGGGCTGCTCTATCTGCAGGCCGCTCCGTTCGATCCTGACGGCGACGAGCACCAGGTCGGCGATCTGCCCGCGCACCTGGTGAAGCGCAAAGGGCAGGTGGGGCAGGTCAGCGTCGCGTTCGCGGCGGCCGGCGTCGTTCACTTCTGGGAGCACCGCGCGGCCTGGTACGTCGAATGGCAGCAGCTCGCGAAGGCGGAGCCCTCGCGGAAGGACTACCTCCACGACGACGGAGAGGGCGACCTCAGCGAGCAGGAACGTGCGCAGCTCTCGGAACTGCGCACGGCACTGCTGGCCAACCCCGACTTCCGGGCCGCCCGTGGAACGGCCAGGCGGCGGATCGCCGATGCCGTTTCAGAGGAGTTCGACGGCTGGTCGTGGAGGGTGATCAACGCCGTCTGTGCCGAGGCTGACGAGCTGGGCAGAGAACAGTACGACCAGCTCTATGCCCGGATCGATGATCTGGCCGAGGAACTCGCGGCCGACCCGGAGTTTCAGCGGACCCGCACGGCCGCGGCCCGTAAGCATGTCGCCGACAGGTTCGTCCTGGCCCAGGCCGGCGGGCTCAGCGGGCCGTTGTGGGTCCCTGAGGAGCTGTACGCGCGGGCTCAGGAGCTCGCCAAGGCTGCGACTAAGAAGCAGGCCCCGGGGTTATTTTGAACTTCACAGGTAGAGGGTGGCCGCCGTGGCGCAACTCGCGCGTCCTGGCCGCCGCGGCGTCGGTCAACCCGCTCGTCCAGCGGATGAAAGCCACCGCCCGCGGCTCATCCAACACCCCCTCCAGCATCGCCTCACCGAGCACCGGCAGGCGGCG
>NZ_VJVX01000133.1:3968-7968 GCF_008033685.1 Microbispora sp. CSR-4 | reverse complement strand
GCTGGACCAACATCGCCGCCGCCACCGACCACTACCGCAGCCACCCCACCGATGCACTTCAGCTACTCGGTCTCACAACCTGAGAACGCTTCAGCCCTGCCAGGACGAGGGTGGTTCGGAGGCGGCCCTGGTCCCCGTGGGCTAATTGCACGGAAGATCGAACAGGTGCCAGAAACGATCAGGGCCCGGGTCTGGATCTCTGTCCTGACCTGGGCCTTCGTGGGTGGAGCGGGTGACGGGAATCGAACCCGCGCTGTCAGCTTGGGAAGCTGATGTTCTGCCATTGAACTACACCCGCGTGACCGGCTGTGGAGCCTGTCGCTGCCCCTACTGTAGCGGATCCGGGGGGTGGTCCTGCAGCCCCGACGCGAAGATCCGCTATACCTGCCGCTGAAATGGCCTACTAGCCTTCTACTAGCCTTGCACCCGTGCTGCTTTCCGATCGTGACCTCCGTGCCGAGATCGAGTCGGGCAGGGTGAAGCTCGACCCGTACGACCCGGCGATGATCCAGCCGTCCAGCATCGACGTACGGCTGGACCGCTACTTCCGGGTGTTCGAGAACCACCGCTACCCGCACATCGACCCGTCGATCGAGCAGCCGGACCTCACCCGGCAGGTGGAGCCGGACGGCGACGAGCCGTTCATCCTGCATCCGGGGGAGTTCGTGCTGGCCAGCACGTACGAGGTGATCAGCCTGCCGGACGACATCGCCTCGCGGCTGGAGGGCAAGTCGAGTCTGGGCCGGCTGGGCCTGCTGACGCACTCGACGGCCGGCTTCATCGACCCCGGCTTCGAGGGGCATGTCACACTCGAACTGTCCAACGTCGCCACGCTGCCGATCAAACTGTGGCCGGGCATGAAGATCGGTCAGCTCTGTATGTTCCGGCTCAGCTCGCCGGCCGAGTTCCCGTACGGCTCGGACCGGTACGGCTCGCGCTACCAGGGGCAGCGGGGGCCGACGCCGAGCAGGTCGTTCCTGAACTTCCACCGCACCAAGATCTGAAGCGGCTCAGGCAACAAGTGTGTTACGGGACCCCTTCTGGGCAGCGAGAAGGGGAAGAGTAGGTTACAAGCGGGCTTGTGTGCCCTGAACTTCGCATTTCCACTGGTAAGCCGTACCCTTCTCTGCGGACCGTCCCCGCACATCTGGAGAAACGACGTGCGCCTGCGTCTCACGCCCCGTGAGGACAGCTACTACGACTTGTTCGCCGACTCGGCGAACAACCTCGTCACCGCATCGCGTCTGCTGGTCGAGATCATCAGCGACGGTTCGGACCGGGAGGGTCTGGCCGAGAAGATGCGCGCCTGCGAACACGCGGGCGACGAGCGCACTCACGCGATCATGAACCGGCTCAACGAGAGCTTCATCACGCCCTTCGACCGTGAGGACATCTACCGCCTCGCGTCGAATCTCGACGACGTGATGGACTACATGGAGGCCGCCGCCGACCTGATCGTCCTCTACCAGATCGACCACCTGCCCAAGGAGGTCGTGCGCCAGGTGGAGGTCCTCGAACGGGCCGCCGAGCTCACGGCGGACGCGATGCCGCGCCTGCGCTCGATGCAGCACCTCAACGAATACTGGATCGAGATCAACCGGCTTGAGAACCAGGCCGACCAGGTCTATCGCAGGCTGCTGGCGAAGCTGTTCAGCGGGGAGTACGACGCCCTCACCGTCATGAAGATGCGTGAGGTCATCGAGCAGCTAGAGCTCGCCGCGGACGCCTTCGAGCACGTCGCGAACACGATCGAGACGATCGCGGTCAAGGAAAGCTAAGTGGAGCTCGCGCTTGTCATCGGCGTGATCGTCATCGCGCTGGTGTTCGACTACACGAACGGTTTCCATGACGCGGCGAACGCCATCGCCACCTCCGTCTCCACCCGCGCGCTGACGCCGCGGGTCGCACTCCTCCTCGCCGCGGTGATGAACTTCATCGGAGCCCATCTCGGCACCGAGGTCGCCCAGACCGTCGGCAAGGGGATCATCGACGCTCCGGACGGCACCCACGGGTTGCTCATCGTGGGCGGCGCCCTCATCGGAGCGATCGTCTGGAACCTCATCACCTGGTATTTCGGCCTGCCGTCCTCCAGTAGTCACGCCCTGATCGGCGGGCTGGTCGGCTCCGCCCTCGCCGCCAGCGCGAACGTGCACTGGTCGGGAGTGGTGGAGAAGGTCGTCATCCCCATGGTCCTGTCGCCTGTCATCGGGTTCGTCCTGGGCGGGATCATCATGATCATCCTGCTGTGGCTCTTCCGCAAGTCGAACCCGCACCGCACCAGCCGGGGGTTCCGGTACATCCAGCCGGTGTCGGCGGCCGCCATCGCGCTCGGCCACGGGCTGCAGGACGCGCAGAAGACGATGGGCGTGATCTTCCTGGCGCTCGTCGTCGGCGGATACGCCTCCCCCCAGGGCGGCATTCCCGAGTGGGTCATCACGGCCTCGGCCACGGCGATCTCCCTCGGCACCTACTCCGGCGGCTGGCGCATCATGCGGACGATGGGCAGGCGCATCATCCACCTGGACCCGCCGCGCGGTTTCGCGGCCGAGACGGCGGCGTCGTCGGTCCTCTACACCGCCGCCATCGGGTTCGGCGCCCCGATCTCGACCACGCACACCATGACCTCCGCGATCATGGGTGTGGGCGCCACGCGGCGGTTGTCGGCCGTGCGGTGGGGCATCGCCGGCAACATCGTGACCGCGTGGGTCCTGACGATCCCCGCCGCGGCCGTCGCCGCCGCGATCGGCTACTTCATCCTCAACCTCGTCCTCGGATAGAGGACACCTCTATATAGAACGGGCCGGCCCCACGCGGGGGACCGGCCCTTCGGCGTCTCAGCGCCGGTACATGGCGTCCGTGCTCCACCGCGTGAACCCGAGCGACTCGTACAGCCGGACCGCCGCGGTGTTCTCCTCGTCCACGTAGAGCATGACCTGCGAGAGGCCGAGCGCGCGCAGGTGTTCGAGCCCGGCGAGCGTCAGCGCCCGGCCGAGGCCCGTGCCGCGCTCGCCGGGCGCGACCCCCACCACGTAGACCTCGCCGATCGGTTCGTCGCCGCCGGGCGTCCCCGCGTGCACCTTGGTCCAGTGGAAGCCCGCCAGCGCGTCTCCCCGTACGGCGAGGAAGAAACCCGCGGGGTCGAACCACGGCTCCCGCTCCCGCAGTTCGAGGTCGGCGGCCGTCCAGGAGCCCTGCTCGGGGTGGGTGGCGAAGGCCTGCGCGTTGAGCGCCAGCCACGCCTTCTCGTCGCGTCCCGGCTCGAACGTGCGCAGCCGTACGCCTTCGGGGAGGGCGGCGGCAGGCAGGGGTTCGGACAGCGGGCGGCGCATCTGCCACAGGGAGCGCACCCGGGCCAGGCCCGCGCTCGCGGCGAGACGGGCGGCGCCGGGCAGGTCGCCGTGCGCCCACAGGCGCAGCCCGCCCCCGCTCGCCTCCAGCGCCTCGCCGAGCAGCCGCCGGCCCAGGCCGCGCCCGCGGAAGGCGGGATGCACCACGAGCTCGCCGCTCGGTCCCTCCTCCGGGTCCGCCGGGTCCAGGTGGGCGAAGCCCGCGACGCTCCCGTCCGCATACACCAGTACGGCTCTCGCACCCGGCTCGGCGCCGTGGCGCACCTGGAGCATCACATGTTCGTTGAGCGGGGCCACACCGTCGGCCTCGGCGGCCGCCTCCACCAGGGCGAGCACCGCCGCCACCTGCTCATCATCGAGCCGCTCCGTGATCTCCACGCGTAGGTCCATGATTGGCACGATAAGTGAAGGCCCGGCGATCTCCCTACCGGGCTTCGGCAATAGACGCCATGCGTCCCCTCTCTGAATCGTTATCTCTGCGCAATTTCCCGCTCAGCTCCCCGCTCTACTGTCGGAGGTCATGACCCGAGCATCCCTGACGCGACTGGCCATCGCCGGCGCCGCAATGGTCGGCGTCGCGACCCTCACGATGGGCACGGCAGCCGCTTCTCCCGGTCCCAAGCCCCCCGCTCCTCCCACCGCCCCCGCCCCCC
>NZ_VJVX01000133.1:0-3936 GCF_008033685.1 Microbispora sp. CSR-4 | reverse complement strand
GCTCTGTCGATCGGTCTGAAGGACGTCGGCACCCTGGGCTCCAACGTGGGCGGCCAGGGCCTGGCGTACAACCAGAAGATCGGCAGCGGCACGTTCGTGTTCGGCTACCCGAGCGGCTCGCACCCGGACGGCAACCACGCCTTCTCCGGCAAGACCCTCAAGTGGTCGTACGGCAAGACCTTCAAGGCGGCCGCGCCGTCGATGAAGGCCGAGGAGCTGATCGGCATCAAGTCCTCCTTCACCGGTGAGGGCGCCATCGGCTCGTCCTGGCTCTACCGCTACAGCAGCGCCAAGCGGCTTGGTTACCTGAACGGTGTGACCATCGCGGTCTCCGACACCGACGGCAACAAGCGCATCGACACCAGCGTTTCGCCGTACTTCGACGGTGAGACCCTGGCCGTCTACAAGACCGCCGCGAAGAACTGGTCCGGCAAGATCGTCTGATCGGTCACCGCTGCACGCGAAGGGGCCCGGCATCCCGCCGGGCCCCTTTCCGCTGTCCGGACCGCATCCGCCGGCGGATCTCGGGGGGTGCGGGTGACGCTAAGCTTCGGTCCCATGTCCAGGCAGTGCAGGCATGGCGACGTGAGGCGGTAGGGCGGGCGATGAGCGCGATCACGGTGCGCGTGCCGGCGAAGGTCAATCTCCAGCTCGCGGTCGGGCCGCTGCGCGAGGACGGCTATCACGACCTGGTGAACGTCTTCCACGCGGTCTCGCTGTTCGACGAGGTCACCGCCGCCGAGCCGCTCGACGCGGATCCCTCCGCCGCCCCGCTCAGGGTCAGGGTCGAGGGCGACCTCACGGGAGAGGTCCCGGTGAGCGACGACAATCTCGCCGTACGGGCCGCCAGGGCGCTGGCCGACCGCGCGGGCCGTTCCTACCGGGCCGATCTGCTGATCCGCAAGTCGATCCCCGTGGCGGGCGGCATGGCCGGCGGAAGCGCCGACGCCGCCGCGGCGCTGGTCGCCTGCAACGACCTGTGGGGCCTCGGCCTGCCCGTCGAAGACCTGATGGAGATCGCCGCCGACATCGGCAGCGACGTGCCGTTCGCGCTGCTCGGCGACACCGCCGTGGGCACCGGACGCGGCGAGCGGCTCGCCCCGCTGGAGACCGCCGGGGTCTTCCACTGGGTCTTCGCCCTCGCCGACGGCGGCCTGTCCACGCCCCGGGTGTACGGCGAGTGCGACCGGCTGCGCGAGGAGGCGGGAGTGGCCGCGCCCACGCCCGCGGTGAGCGAGGCCCTGCTCGCCGCGCTGCGCGAGGGCGACGCGAGGGCGCTCGGGCAGGCGTTGTCCAACGACCTGCAGCCCGCCGCGCTTGCGCTGCGTCCCTCGCTCGCGGACACGCTCGCCGCCGGCCGCACGCACGGCGCACTCGGCGCGATCGTCTCCGGATCCGGCCCCACCTGCGCCTTCCTGGCCGAGTCGGCCGAGCACGCGCACGAGCTGGCCGCCCTGCTCAAGGACGTGGACGGCTGCAGGTCCGTCGTCACCGCCCACGGGCCCGTCCCCGGGGCCACCGTGGCCGGATAAGCTTTACGGGCGATGAATCTGGTCAATCTGGAGTCCGTCTCCCACGCCTTCGGGCCCAAGCCCCTGCTCGCCGACGTCTCTCTCGGGCTGGAGGAAGGCGACCGGATCGGCGTCGTCGGCCGCAACGGCGGCGGCAAGACCACGCTCATCTCGATCATCGCCGGAACGCTGAAGCCCGACAGCGGGCGGGTCACCCACACGCGCGGGCTGCGCGTCGGCGCGCTCGCCCAGCGCGACCAGTTCGACCCGGACGCCGCCGTGAAGGACATCGTCCTGGCCGGCCGGGCCGAGCACGAGTGGGCCGGCGACGCCGCGATCAGGGAGATCCTCGCCAACCTGCTCGTCGACATCGACCTCGCGGCCCCCGCGGGCGCGCTGTCGGGCGGGGAGCGCCGCCGTACGGCACTGGCGCGGCTGCTGGTCGAGGAGCACGACCTGCTGATCCTCGACGAGCCCACGAACCACCTCGACATCGAGGCCATCGCCTGGCTGGCCGGGCATCTCGTCCAGCGCAAGTCGGCGCTGCTCGTCGTCACCCACGACCGGTGGTTCCTCGACGCCGTCTCCACCCGCACGTGGGAGGTCGTCGACGGCTCGGTCGAGCGATACGAGGGCGGCTACGCGGCGTACGTGCTGGCCAAGGCCGAGCGGGCGCGGATCGCGCAGGCCGCCGAGGAGCGCCGGCAGAACCTCATGCGCAAGGAGATCGCCTGGCTGCGGCGCGGCCCGCCGGCCCGGACTTCCAAGCCCAAGTTCCGCATCAACGCCGCCGAGGCGCTGATCGCGAACGAGCCGCCGCCGCGGGAGACCGTCGAGCTGCTGAGCTTCGCCTCGGCGCGGCTCGGCAAGACCGTTGTGGACCTGGAGGACGTGACGCTCCACGCGGGCGGCCCCGGCGCGGGGCCCCTGGTGCTCGACCACTGCACGTACCAGTTCGGCCCGGGCGACAGGATCGGCCTGATCGGCGTGAACGGCTCGGGCAAGTCGTCGGTGCTGCGCCTGCTGTCCGGCACGGTCGAGGCCGACTCCGGCCGCATCGTGCGCGGCAAGACCGTGCGGCTCGCCCACCTGTCGCAGGAGCTCGCCGAGCTGGACCCCACGCGGCGGGTGCTGGAGACGGTCGAGGAGATCCGCAAGTACGTCCAGGTGGGCAAGAAGGAGTGGTCGGCCTCCCAGCTGCTCGAACGCCTCGGTTTCCGGGGCGAGGCCCAGTGGAAGGTCGTCGGCGACCTGTCGGGCGGCGAGCGGCGGCGGCTGCAGCTCCTCCGGCTCATCATGAACGAGCCCAACGTGCTGCTGCTCGACGAGCCGACCAACGACCTCGACATCGAGACGCTCACCGAATTGGAGGACCTCCTCGACGGCTGGCCCGGCACGCTGGTGGTGGTGAGCCACGACCGCTACTTCCTGGAGCGGGTGGCGGACCGCTGCGTCGCGCTCCTCGGGGACGGCAGGCTGTCGATGCTGCCCGGCGGCGTGGACGAATACCTGGAACGCCGCGCGGCGGGCGCCGCGTTGTCGGCCCGGGCGGCCGCCGCCACGGGCGCTCCCGAGCGGGCCGCCCGCGACGAGCAGCCGGCGCCGTCGGGCGGGCTGTCCGCCAAGGAGTTGCGGGAGCTGCAGAAGGAGCTCAACCGGCTGGAACGGCAGATCGACAAGTTCGGCGAGCGTGAGGCGAAGCTGCACGCCGAGATGGCCGAGGCGGCGAGCGACTTCGAACGCCTGGGCAGGCTCGACGCCGAGCTGCGGGAGATCGCCGCTCAGAAGGAGGCGGCCGAGATCGAGTGGATGGCGTTGGCGGAGCGCCTCGAAGGGCAGTAGGCCGCCGGCCGGTCGCGATCTCGGCAACCGGAGATGTGATCAACCCATCGGCGAGGCGGAGAAATCCGCCACCGGCGAGGCGGAGAACGGAAAGGGGCCCGGCGGGATGCCGGGCCCCTTCGCGTGCAGCGGTGACCGATCAGACGATCTTGCCCGACCAGTTGTTCGCGGCGACCTTGTACACGCCGTACGTCTCACCGTCGAAGTACGGGGAGACGCTGGTGTCGTAGCGCCGGTTGCCGTCGCGGTCGGCGACGCCGATGGTCACGCCGTTGAGGTAGCCGAGCCGCTTCTTGCTGCTGTAGCGGTACAGCCACGCCGAGCCGAGCGCGCCCTCGCCGGTGAACGACGACTTGATGCCGATGAGCTCCTGCGCGTTGATGGTGGGGGAGCTGGCCTTGAAGGTCTTGCCGTACGACCACTTGAGCGTGTTGCCGGAGAAGGCGTGGTTGCCGTCCGGGTGCGAGCCGCTCGGGTAGCCGAACACGAACGTGCCGGCGCCGATCTTCTGGTTGTACGCCAGGCCCTGGCCGCCCACGTTGGAGCCGAGGGTGCCGACGTCCTTCAGGCCGATGGAGAGGAT
>NZ_VJVX01000132.1:0-4185 GCF_008033685.1 Microbispora sp. CSR-4 | reverse complement strand
GCCGGCCTCACGCGGCAGGTAGAACTCCCCTTCCACGCCGCCGCCCTTGCCCGGGCGGACCCGCAGGAACCGCCGCCCGTAATCGGCCCGCTCATCCCGTTCTTCCCCATCGGGGTCCAGCACCGCCCGCAGATGGCGGCCGGCCTTGGCGACCTCCGCCGCCCCGGCCTTGCCCGCCAGGTCCACCAAGATCGGCTCCGCCAAGGTGGCCTGCTCGTCGGTTAGTCCGGCCACAGCGGCGCAGATGGCCTCCACCACCCCCGCCGCCAGCTCACCCGCAGCGAACTTCTCCCGCACCTTGGGGAGGCGCGGCAGTTCCGCCCCCAACGTGAGCAGGCGGCCAGCTCCGCCCACCGTCATCCCCCCGCTTGTGCGCAACCAGCAGCGGGTGGAGGCATGCCCATGCTGCCTGGCCTGCCCCGCCCGATGCACCCGCCCCACCCGGTCGGCCAGGGCGCTGGTGATCCGATCCCGGGCGAACAGCAACTCCTCCGCCTCGGCCAGGCACACATCCACGTCATCGGGAAGCGGGGTCAGCGCCAGCTCTTGGGCCACCTCACGAACCGACCCCACCACCACCCACGACGACCGCACACCACCCCGACCCCGACCACGGCCACGATCACGCCCACGATCACGCCCACCCACACCGCCGGAAGCACCCCCACCCGCACCGTCGGAAGCACCCGCACCCGCACTCGGGCCGGCCGCGCCAGGACCATCCGCGCCGGTGCCGTTCGTGCCAGCAGCGCCCGCGCCATCGGCAGCACCACGCGCGGCACCAAAGCCAGCGCCATCCGCGCCAGCGGCATCTCCACGGGCGGCACCCGCGTCAGGGCCATTCGCGCCAGCGGCAGCCGCACCATCACAAGCCCCGCGCACGGCACCGGCGGCAGCCGCGCCAGCGGCAGCCGCACCATCAGCATCCCCTCCACGGGCGGCATCGGCGTCAGATCCCGCACTGTCGGCGGCCCAACGCGCGGCGTTCGCGTCAACGCTGTCCGTGCCAGCACCGCTCATGCCAGCGGCATTCGTACCGGTGGCAGTCCCACGCGTGGCGTCCGCGTTGTCTGCCTCTGCGCCGTCGACAGCTCCACACGCGGTATCCGCGCCAGCGCCGTCCATTCCAACGGCATTCGCACCGGCGGCATCCCTACGCGTGGCGTCTGCGCTGTCGGTATCGGTGCCTGGGACGTCCGTGGTCTCGGCGCCTGGGGCGTCCGCCTCCGAGGCATCCGTGCTTGCGGTTCCGGGTGCGTCGGCGGGCCGCCGGGGCTCGAAGTTGATGATCGGGAAGGGATCGCGGGCGGATGAACCGTCGGACGACCACAGCGGCGAATTGGCGATCAGACGGTCCCACCAGCCGTCGTCAGGGGTGTTCGAATGAGGGGTGCGCTCGGTATCGATGTCGAACAGATCCATGACACCCCCCATCAAGAGATTAGAAAACTTGTATTAATTCTCTCGCGCCTTTGAGGCTAGTTCAAGATCAACTAGCAATCTCTTGGGATCACAGATTAGGGAGACCTTCCTGGTCGCGGCAGGGTTCGCCGCGGGCGGGCGAGCCCACGCCAAGAGATGCGGCCGACGCCCCTGAAGGCGACCCCGGAGACGACCCCGGAGACGACCGCGAAGGCGGCTACGAAGACGGCGACGGCCACAGAGATGCCCCGTTTGAGGTGGTCCGTCGAGGCTGTCCAGGATCGCGCCGAGGGAGCCCACGACGAACACACCGCCGATCTCGCTCCGAGGCATACCGAACAAGAACCGGCGTTTGCACCATTACCGATAGATCGGCACGAATATTGGGAACAAAAACGAAACGGTCGCCACAACGCTCTCACTTGACGGGATCCACATCTTTCCCATGTCAGGAGAGGCGGCGACCGGCAAATAGATGAGAGGATTCAGCAACGCTGAATAATCCGCCATTCCAACCGCAAACGCGACATCGGAGCCGAGCGCAGGGATTTCCCGCGCGAGATGCGATTCCGGTGGCGTTCGAATGGAATGCGGACCGTGCCGCCCGCGCCTTACCTCAGGCGTTCGAGCCGGGTTCGGGGCAGGCGGGACCTGTTCCCAATGCGCCGGTCGTCGCCCGGCCATTCGCGCCGGCCCCAGCACACGCCAGATCGTGTTAGCGCTAACATTTCGAGCTCGTCTTCGCCCTCCTCCACATCGAGAGATCGGCCGGTGGTGGTGGAGCGGAGCAAAGCCCAGGCGTGGGCATGGTGTCAAGTGGCGCGATACGCACACTCAAACGAGGAACTCGGCCCAAGGGCCACATCAGGGAATCTCGGCACTCACGGGCGAGCACGGCGCATGAAACTTTCATCCGATGACTGCGTTCCCCGATCAGACCGGCTGCAAGGCGGATCCGGGATCGGGGGCGATTTATGCGACGCCGAACCGGCGGAATCCTGCTCTTGACACAATTCGCCGGGTTTTTCACACTGAGCCCCGAGGCGGTCTCCCGTTGTCCGGTGGTGGTGCGCGGGGCGGAGAGCCGCCGTTCGCGACGCCCTCATGGTGTGCGCTCCCTTTCCCGCAAGCATGGCGTCCAGCGCTGAATGCCTCCGCGCTTCCCTTTGCCCGAAGTCATGGAGGCACGGGCGCACGCGCCGGTCGGTCACCTTCCGGTTCCCTCACCTCTGCCATCCCCAGTCGAATCGATTCCGAGTGTCACTGACCCCCATGGACTTGGAGAGCTGAATTGTCTGACTTCACCCGACGGCAAGTGCTGCGATTCGGCGCGGTCGGAGCCGGCGCCGCGCTGGCGCCGTTCCAGTGGACGGCGGCCGCCCGGGCCGCGGTGGCGGTCCCTCCCGAGGTGAGCGCCGCCAACGACCTGGCCCTCTGGTACGACGAGAGCGCCGGCACCGACTGGCTGCGCGCACTACCGATCGGCAACGGCCGGCTGGGCGCGATGGTGTTCGGCAACGTCGACACCGAGCGGTTACAGCTCAACGAGGACACCATCTGGGCAGGCGGGCCGTACGACCAGAGCAACACGAGGGGCGCGGGGGCTCTCGGGCAGATCCGGCAACTGGTCTTCCAGAACCAGTGGAGCCAGGCCCAGAGTCTCATCGACCAGAACATGCTGGGCAACCCCTCGGCCCAGCTGGCGTACCAGACCGTCGGCAACCTGCGGCTCGCCTTCGGCAACAGCAGCGGGGTCTCGGACTACAGCCGGGTCCTGGATCTGACCACCGCCACCACGACCACGACGTACCTGCAGAACGGCGTGCGCTACCGGCGTGAGGTGTTCGCGAGCGCGCCGGACCAGGTGATCGCCATCCGCCTCACCGCCGACAGGGGCGGCTCGATCACGTTCTCCGCGACGTTCGACAGCCCGCAGCGGACCACGCGCTCCAGCCCGGACGGCACGACGGTGGCGCTCGACGGCGTGTCCGGCGACCAGCGAGGTCTGGCGGGCAAGGTCAGATTCCTGGCGCTGGCCCGGGCCGTCGCCAACGGCGGCACGGTCAGCAGCTCCGGCGGCACGCTCCAGGTTCGCAACGCCGACAGCGTGACCGTGCTGATCTCCATCGGCTCCAGCTACGTGAACTACAGGGACACCAGCGGTGACTACCAGGGCATCGCGCGAGGCTATCTCAACGCCGCCAACGGCAGGACGTACGACGACCTGCGCGCCCGTCACGTCGCCGACTACCAGCGGCTGTTCGGGCGCACCACACTCGACCTCGGCCGCACCTCGGCGGCCGACCAGCCGACGGACGTGCGGATCGCGCAGCACGCGAACACCAATGATCCGCAGTTCTCGGTGCTGCTGTTCCAGTTCGGCCGCTACCTGCTGATCTCCTCCTCACGGCCGGGGACCCAGCCGGCCAACCTCCAGGGCATCTGGAACGACTCCCTCAGCCCGTCGTGGGATTCCAAGTACACGCTGAACGCGAATCTGCCGATGAACTACTGGCCCGCCGACACGACGAACCTGTCGGAGTGCTACGAGCCGGTGTTCAGAATGATCAACGACCTCACGGTCACCGGCGCCCGCACGGCTCAGGTCCAGTACAACGCCGGCGGCTGGGTCACCCATCACAACACCGACGCGTGGCGCGGCAGCTCGGTCGTCGACGGCGCGTTCTGGGGCATGTGGCAGACCGGCGGCGCGTGGCTGGCCACCATGATCTGGGACCACTACCTGTTCACCGGCGACGTCGA
>NZ_VJVX01000131.1:0-4536 GCF_008033685.1 Microbispora sp. CSR-4 | reverse complement strand
GCCTCCCACGGCGTGCCGCTCCCCGCCGCCGCCCTGCGCTTCCCCCACCGCCACCCCGCCGTCACCACCATCCTGATCGGCGCACGCAGCGCGGAGGAGATCGCCGAGGACCTGGCGCTGGCGGCGGCGGACATCCCGGACGCGCTCTGGGAGGACCTGGACCATGCGGGTTGATCTCGCCTACGGCACCGGCGGCCTGGTCGTGGACCTGCCGGACGACCGGACCACGGTCATCGCGCCGGTCGCCCGGCCCGCCGTGCCGGACGAGGCCGCCGAAGTGCGCCGGGCCCTGCGCGAACCCGTCGCGGGCCCCCCGCTGCGTGAGCGGGTGCGTCCCGGCCAGACGGTGGCGATCTCCGCCTGCGACGGCACGAGGCCCCAGCCGCGGCACCTGATGATCCCGGCGATCCTGGCCGAGCTGGACGGGATCATCGACCTGGACGACGTCGTGATCCTCGTGGCCACCGGCACCCACCGTGGCAACAGCGACGCCGAGCTGCGCGCGATGTTCGGCGACCAGGTCGTGGACGCCGTACGGATCGTCAACCACGACGCGCGCGACGCGTCGTCGCTGAGGTGGATGGGCCGCCACGGCAAGGACGTGCCGGTCTGGCTCAACCGCGAGTGGACCGACGCCGACGTGCGGATCACGACCGGTTTCGTCGAGCCGCACTTCTTCGCCGGGTTCTCCGGCGGCCCGAAACTGGTCGCGCCCGGGCTCGCCGCCCTGGAGACCGTGCTCACGCTGCACGACGCGGCCCGCATCGGCGACCCCCGGGCCACCTGGGGCGTCATCCAGGGCAACCCGGTTCACGACGACGTGCGCGCCATCGCCGCCGCGACCGGCGTGACCTTCGCCCTCGACGTCGTGCTCAACCGGGAGCAGCGGATCGTGCGGGCGTTCGGCGGCGACCTGCTGCCGATGCACGCCGCCGCCACGGCCGCCGCCCGCGCCGCCGCGATGCGGCCGGTCCGCGAGCCCTTCGACGTGGTGGTGACGACGAACGCGGGCTTCCCGCTCGACCAGAACCTCTACCAGTCGGTGAAGGGGATGAGCGCCGCCGCCCAGGTCGTCAAGCCCGGCGGCACCATCGTCTGCGCCGCCGAGTGCCGGGACGGCTTCCCCGGCCACGGCTCCTATCGGGACGTGCTCACCTCCGCCGCCTCTCCGGAGGCGCTGTTCGAGGAGATCTCCCGCCGCACCGAGACCGTGCCCGACCAGTGGCAGGTCCAGATCCAGGCCCGCATCCAGCGGCACGCCCGCGTGATCATGCACACGTCGCATCTGACCGACGCCGACCTGGCCGCCGCCCACCTGGAGCAGACCGGCGACATCGCCGCCACGGTCCGCGCCCTGCCCGGGCGGGTCTGCGTCCTGCCGGAAGGCCCCATGACGATCCCCTACCTCGCCGGAGAGTGACCGTGCCCCAAACCGCCGTGCCCCACACAGCCGTGCCCCACACCGCCGTGCCGCCGGCCGCCGGATCCGTCACACCGGCATGAGCGAGGCGCTCGACCTCGGCTACGCCCGCGTGGATCTCGGCCGCGAGGCGCGCCAGGGACTGCCCGAGATCGTGTACGGCCCGGGCAAGCGCGTGAGCGAGATCGCCGGGATCGTCACCGCTCTGCTCGGCCGGAACACCGGACCGGTCCTGGTGACACGGGTCGAACCCGGCACGGCCGCCGAGGTGCGCGCGCTCGTCCCCGGCGGCGCGTACGACCCGGACGCCCGGCTGCTGGTCTGGCGGCCGGCGCCGCCGGTCGAGCACACGGTGGCCGTGGTCACGGCGGGAACCTCGGACGGCCCCGTCGCGGTGGAGGCGGCGGCCGTCGCCACCGCGCTCGGCCTGCGGACCGTCATGGTCAGGGACGTCGGCGTGGCCGGGCTGCATCGCGTGCTCGCCGCGGCCGGCGACCTGCGCGCGGCCGACAGCGTGATCGTCGTCGCCGGCATGGAGGGCGCGCTGGCCAGCGTCGTCGGCGGGCTCGTGGAGACCCCGGTGATCGCGGTGCCGACCTCCACCGGATATGGCGCCGCGCTGGAGGGCGTGACGGCCCTGCTGGCCATGCTGACCTCCTGCGCCGCCGGGCTGACCGTGGTGAACATCGACTCCGGCTTCGGCGCCGCGCTCGCGGCCTACCGCCTCACGAGGAGGACGCCCCGGTGATCGTCTATCTCAACCCCTTCACCGGGCTCGCGGGCGACATGCTGCTCGGCGCGCTGCTCGACGCCGGGGCCTCGCTCGACGCCGTACGGCAGGCGGTCGCCGAGACCGGGCTCACCGGCTGGCGGCTCGACGCCGAGCGGGTGCGCACCGGAGCGCTGACCGCCACCCGCGTGCGGATCGAGGTCGCCGACGACGCCACCGAGCGCCCGGCCGCGCGACTGATCACGATGGCGGCCCGGACCGGGCTGACCGTGGCGGAGTCGGCGCTGACCGCGATCGCCGAGGTGGAGGGCGCGCTGCACGGCGTCCCGCCCGCCGAGGTCCACCTGCACGAGCTCGGCGGGCACGACACCCTGATCGACATCGTCGGATGCGCGGCGGCGCTGCGCGATCTCCGGGTGACGCGCGTGCACTCCGCGCCGCTGCCGCTCGGCGGCGGCACCGTGCACACCCGCCACGGCGTGCTGCCCGTTCCGGCTCCCGCCACACTCGCGCTGCTGAAGGGGGCACGGGTGCGGGGCGGGGAGGCGGGAGAGGCGGTCACGCCGACCGGGGCGGCCCTGCTGCACGCCATGCGCACGGTGTACGGCCCGGCTCCGGAGATGACCCTGCGCGCCACCGGCTACGGCGCGGGCGGCCGCGAGCTGCCCGACCGGCCCAACGTGACCGTGGCCATGCTCGGAGAGCCCGTGGCCATGCTCGGAGAGCCCGTGGCCGGGGAGAGCACGCAGATCGTGCTCTCCACGAACCTCGATGACGTCACCGGGGAGGTCCTCGGGCACGTCATCGAGCGTGCCCTCGCGGCGGGCGCGGCGGACGCCTGGGTCACGCCCGCCGTCATGAAGAAGGGACGCCCCGCGCACGTGCTGCACGTCCTCACGCCCCTTGAGCTGGCCGACGACCTGCAGACCCTGGTCTTCGCCGAGACGGGAAGCCTGGGCCTGCGGCGCGGCGTGGTGGAGAAGGTCGCCCTGCCCCGGCACGTCGAGACCGTACGCCTGCACGGCCGCGACGTCCGCATGAAGCACGGGCCGTGGGGGGTCAAACCCGAATACGACGACCTGGCCGCGCTGGCCCGGGCGACCGGCCGGCCTTTGCGGGAACTGACACGAGAGGCATTCGACGCGCTGTGACTTCCGACGTGACTCCCCCTGCGACTCCCTCGACGACTCCCCCGGCGGCTCCGGCCGTTCCTTCGGCCGCGACCCGCGTCGACGCGCATCACCACCTGTGGGATCTCTCCCTGCGCCCGCAGACGTGGCTCGATCCCCCGGAGATGGCGCCGATCCGCCGCGACTTCGCCCTGTCCGACTACGCCTCCGCGACGGCCGGAACGGGCATCGGCCGCTCCGTGCTCGTACAGGTGCTGGGCGACGCGACGGAGACGCGCGAGTTCCTGGCCCTGGCGGAGCGGTCGCACACCGTCGCGGCGGTGGTGGGCTGGGCCGACCTCACCCGGCCCGATCTCGCCGACGAGCTGGCCGCCCTGGCCGCCTCTCCCGGCGGCGCCCTGCTGCGCGCGATCCGCCACCTGGTGCAGGGCGAGCCCGACCCGCGCTGGCTGGCCCGCGACGACGTACGCCGGGGGCTTCGGCAGGTCGCGGAGGCCGGGCTCGCCTACGACCTGCTGGTCCTGCCGCACCAATTGCCGGCCGCGATCGAGACCGTGCGTGCCCTGCCCGAGCTGACCTTCGTGCTCGACCACCTCGCGAAACCGCCGATCGCGGCCGGGGGCATCGACCCCTGGGCGGGCCTCATCCGTGAGCTCGCCGCGGAGCCGAACGTCACGGCCAAGCTCTCCGGCCTGATCACCGAGGCGGCGTGGGACGACTGGAACGCCGCCGCGCTTCGCCCGTACGTCGACGTGGCTCTCGACGCGTTCGGCCCGTCTCGTCTCATGTTCGGCTCGGACTGGCCCGTCTGTCTTCTCGCCGGCTCCCTGCCCCTCTGGACCGAGACCGTCTCGGCGCTGCTCACCGATGCCGGGCTGACGGCCGCCGAGCAGGAGGCCGTCTTCCGCGAGACGGCGACCCGGGTCTACCGCCTGGAGGAGTGAGCGCCGGGACGCCGGCCGGACCGCCCGAAGGCGTCCGGCCGGCGTCGGCCGACTCCGGATTCCGCGGGTCAGCGTGCTTCGGTGTCAGGGTGCTTCATGGGTCAGGGTGCTTCGGGGGGCAGGGTGCTTCGGTGTCAGGGTGTGGTGAGGTCGAAGCGGTTGACGGTGACCGCGCCGCCGAGGGATTGGGTGGCGTAGTTGAAGATGGCGAATCGGTAGCCCATGAAGAACTGCCAGGCGTTGCCCATGGTGAAGGCGGGCCCGAACGAGGTGAAGTTCACTCCGTCGGTGCTGTAGGAGAAGCGGGCCTGG
>NZ_VJVX01000130.1:0-4617 GCF_008033685.1 Microbispora sp. CSR-4 | reverse complement strand
CGCCGGGCCCTGGCCGAGTTCGAGATCGGCGGAATGCCGACCGTGGTGCCGTTCCACCGGGCCGTGGTGAACGACCCCGCCTTCACCGGCGAGCCGTTCACGGTGCACACCCGGTGGATCGAGACCGAGTTCGACAACACGATCACGCCGTACGAGGGTGCCGTGGAGGCGGCCGAGCACTCCGAGCGCGAGCGGATCACGGTCGAGGTCGGTGGCAAGCGCCTGGAGGTCGTCCTGCCCGCAGGGCTTGGGGCGGCCGGCCGACCCGAGCCGAAGAAGGCGGCGCCTCGCCGGGCGGGTTCGGGCGGGGCGAAGAAGGCGGCGGCGAGCGGGGACGCGGTCGTCAGCCCGATGCAGGGCACGATCGTGAAGGTCGTCGTCACCGACGGCGACGCCGTCGAGCCCGGCGACACGATCGTCGTACTGGAAGCCATGAAGATGGAGCAGCCGCTCACCGCCCACAAGGCCGGCACCGTGGTCGGGATGTCCGCGCAGGTGGGAGCCACGGTCGCCGCCGACGCGGTCGTCTGCGAGATCAAGGACCCGGCATGAGCGCCGCGTTCCCCCCGGCCACCCGGGAGCAGTGGCGCGAGCTGGCGCGGGAGGTCCTGCGCCGCTCTGGCACGGACACCGACTCCCCGGAGCAGGTGCTGGCGAGCACGACCTACGACGGGATCACCATCGCCTCACTGCACGACAACACCGACCTGCCGGAGACGTCCGGCCTGCCCGGGCTCCCGCCGTACGCGCCGGGGGGCCGCGAACTCGGCGGCCCGTGGGAGGTCCGGCAGCGGCACGAGGTGGCCGACCCCGAGGCGGTGATCGCCGACCTGGAGAACGGCGTCGGCTCGCTCTGGGTGGCCGTCGCCCCGGAGGAGCTGCCTCTGGTCCTCGACGGGGTGCGCCTCGACTGGATCTCGATCACGCTGGACGCGGGCGCCCGGACCGAGGCGGCGGCGGACGCGCTGCTGTCGCTGGCCGCCCGGCGCGGCGTCCCGGCCACGGCGCTGCGGGGCTGCCTCGGGTCCGACCCGCTGAGCCGCCCGGGCTCGGTGGCGCCCGGCCTCGCCGAGACGGCCGCGCTCGCGCGGCGCTGCGCCGAGGAACTGCCCGGCGTGCGCGCCGTGGTCGCCGACGCCACGCCGTACCACGAGGCGGGGGGCAGTGACGCGGAGGAGCTCGGCTGCTCGATCGCGACCGGCCTGGCCTACCTGCGGACGCTCACCGCACACGGGCTCGGCCTGCGGGAGGCCTTCGGCCAGCTCGAGTTCCGGTACGCCGCGACCGCCGACCAGTTCGCCACCCTCGCGAAGCTGCGGGCGGCCCGGGTGCTGTGGGCGCGGATCGCGGAGGTCTGCGGCGCCCCGACCGGCCAGTTCCAGCACGCGGTGACCTCGGCGGCGATGATGACCCGGCGCGACCCGTGGACGAACATGCTGCGCACCACGCTGGCGTGCTTCGCCGCCGGCGTGGGCGGGGCGGACGCGGTGACCGTGCGGCCGTTCGACGACGCGCTCGGCCTGCCCGACGGCTTCTCCCGCCGGATCGCCCGCAACACCTCCGCCCTGCTGATCGAGGAGGGCCAGGTGGCCAGGGTGACCGACCCGGCGGCCGGGTCCTGGTACGTCGAGCGCCTCACCGCCGACCTCGCGGAGAAGGCCTGGCAGTGGTTCCAGGAGATCGAGGAGGCGGGCGGGATGGCCGAGGCGCTCGCCTCGGGACTCGTGCGTCGGAGGATCGCCCAGACCAGGGAGAGCAGGTCGCGTGACATCGCGCGCAGGAAGACACCGATCGTCGGCGTCAGCCAGTTCCCGGACCTGTCGGAGGCCCCGCCCGCACTGGCCCACGCGCCCCTGCCGCCGGAGGGGGCCCTGCCGAGAGTCCGCCATGCCCAGGAGTTCGAGGACCTGCGCGACCGGGCCGAGGCGCTGCCCGTACGGCCGAAGGTGTTCCTCGCCGCCGTCGGGCCGGCGGGGGAGCACGCGGCGCGGGTGTCGTTCGCGGCGGGACTGTTCCAGGCCGGAGGCGTCGAGACGGTCACGTCGAGCCCGGCCGCCGACCCGGAGGCGATCGCGAAGGAGTTCGCCGTCAGCGGCGCGGCCGTGGCCTGCGTGTGCTCCAGCGACACCTTGTACGCCGAGCACACCTCCGCCGTCGCGCGGGCGCTGCGTGCGGCCGGCGCGGTCCGGGTCTGGCTGGCGGGCAGGGGCCGCTACGACGGCGTGGACGCGAATCTGTACGCGGGATGCGACGTGCTCGAGGTGCTGCGCACGACCCTCGCAGATGTGGAGGTGGACGAATGATCCCGGACTTCCGAGGGGTGCCGCTGACCGGGGCCGCGCGCCCGGACACGCCGCCCGAGATCGGGGACGGCGGGTGGGAGAGCCCGGAGGGCATCCCCATCGCGCCGCGCTACACCTCCGCCGACCTGGAGGCGCTGGCGGCGGCCGGCGAGTACGACCCGCGCACCTATCCCGGCATCGCGCCGTACGTGCGCGGGCCGTACCCGACGATGTACGTGACGCGGCCGTGGACGATCCGGCAGTACGCCGGGTTCTCCACGGCCGAGGAGTCCAACGCGTTCTACCGGCGCAATCTGGCGGCCGGGCAGAAGGGTCTGTCGGTCGCGTTCGACCTCGCGACCCATCGCGGCTACGACTCCGATCACCCCCGCGTCGCCGGAGACGTCGGCATGGCCGGCGTGGCGATCGACTCGATCCTCGACATGCGCGTCCTGTTCGACGGCATCCCGCTCGACCGCATGTCGGTGTCGATGACGATGAACGGCGCGGTGCTGCCGATCCTGGCGCTCTACATCGTCGCGGCGGAGGAGCAGGGGGTGAAGCCGGAGCAGCTCAGCGGGACCATTCAGAACGACATCCTCAAGGAGTTCATGGTCCGCAACACCTATATCTATCCGCCGGGCCCGTCGATGCGGATCATCTCCGACATCTTCGCCTACACCTCGGCGCACATGCCGCGCTTCAACTCCATCTCCATCTCCGGCTACCACCTCCAGGAGGCCGGGGCGACCTGCGATCTGGAGCTGGCGTACACGCTGGCCGACGGGGTGGAGTATCTGCGGGCCGGGACCGCCGCCGGGCTCGACATCGACGCGTTCGCGCCCCGGCTGTCGTTCTTCTGGTGCATCGGCATGAACTTCTTCATGGAGGTGGCCAAGCTCCGCGCCGCCCGGCTGCTGTGGGCGGGCCTGGTGAAGGAGTTCGGTGCCCAAGACCCAAGGTCGCTGGCGCTGCGCACCCACAGCCAGACCTCCGGATGGTCGCTGACCGCGCAGGACGTGTTCAACAACGTGGTGCGCACCTGCCTGGAGGCGATGGCGGCCACACAGGGGCACACCCAGTCGCTGCACACCAACGCCCTGGACGAGGCGCTGGCCCTGCCGACCGACTTCTCGGCGCGGATCGCCCGCAACACCCAGCTCGTGCTCCAGCACGAGTCGGGCACCACGAGGGTCATCGACCCCTGGGGCGGCTCCTACTACGTCGAGACCCTCACCCGGCAGCTCGTCCGCAAGGCGCGGCAGCACATCGCCGAGGTGGAACAGGCCGGCGGCATGGCCAAAGCCATCGAGGCCGGGCTGCCCAAGATGCGCATCGAGGAGGCCGCCGCCCGCACACAGGCCCGCATCGACTCCGGCGTCCAGCCGGTGATCGGCGTGAACAAGTACCGCACCGATGCCGAGCCGGAGGTGGAGGTGCTCAAGGTCGACAACACCGCCGTACGCGCCCGGCAGATCGAGCGGCTGCGCAGACTGCGGGCCGAACGCGACCCCGAGGCCGTAAGCGCCGCGCTGGACGCGCTCACCCGGGGGGCGGCCTCGGACGGCAACCTGCTCGCCCTCGCGGTGGACGCGGCCCGGGCGCACGCCACCGTAGGGGAGATCTCCGACGCGCTGGAGAAGGTGTTCGGGCGGCACCAGGCGTACGTGCGGACCATCTCCGGGGTGTACCGGCAGGAGATGGGCGGCGGCGCCGACGCCGTCCGGGCGGCCTGCGACCGCTTCGCCGAGGCCGAGGGACGGCGTCCCCGGATTCTCGTGGCGAAGATGGGCCAGGACGGCCACGACCGCGGGCAGAAGGTGATCGCGAGCGGCTTCGCCGACCTCGGCTTCGACGTGGACGTCGGCCCGCTGTTCCAGACCCCCGCCGAGGTGGCCCGGCAGGCCGTCGAGGCCGACGTGCACATCGTCGGGGTCTCCTCGCAGGCCGCCGGGCACCTCACGCTGGTGCCCGCCCTGCGCGAGGAACTGGCCGCCGCAGGCGGCGACGACATCATGATCGTGGTGGGTGGCGTCATCCCGCCCGGCGACGTTCCAACGCTGCTGGACGCCGGAGTCGCCGCCGTCTTCCTCCCCGGCACCGTCGTCACCGACGCCGCCCTCGATCTGCTGCGCGAGCTGTCGGCCGGGCTGGGCCACGACCTCGGGGTCTGACACCCCGGATGGCCGGACGCGGTGCGGAAGTCACGTCTCAACGCCTGATGAAGTGGAGAAAGTCGTGCTCTGGGTAGCGATTGCAGGCCTCATCGCGACCGCCGTGGCGGTCGGGCTGGCGGGCCGTCGCGTGCTGTTCCTCTATCGGCTTGCCACCAGCG